>MVCQ01000155.1 GCA_002059205.1 Candidatus Latescibacteria bacterium 4484_107 | reverse complement strand
CTGAGGCCGTCGTCAACGAGAGAGCGTGAGCCGCGATCTGCCGGGCATCGGCCACACTCAGGGAGCGGATCAGTTGCCTGGCGGTCGGGATGGCGCGCGGGGTCCGAATTTTTGCCTTGATTTCCAGCAGAAAATCCCCTATATTTGATCATAACGATCACAAACGAAACAAACAGAACACAGAAAAGATCGCAACAAAAACAGGAGCGGCCTCGTGAGCCTGGCATTCAATCAAAGAAAAGCGCTCATCTTAGAGCAGGTGCGGAAGAACGAGCAGGTTGCGGTGGCGGAACTGGCCTCGTTTCTCGGCGTTTCCGAGGTGACCATCCGCCGGGATCTTCTGCAATTGGAAAAGGAAGGCCAGGTGATCAAAACATACGGCGGCGCGGTGAGCACCGATAAAGTGGCTTTCGAGTTCTCGTTCCAGAAGAAGCTGCAGCGGGGGATGGCTGAAAAGGAGCGCATCGGTCACTATGCGGCAGGGCTGGTAAAGGACGGGGAAGCCATTTTTCTCGACAACGGCACGACCACCCTCCAAATTGCCAATAATCTCAAGACACGGCGCAATCTCAAAGTGGTCACCAATTCCCTGTGCGTGGTGTACGCGCTGGAACCGGCGGAGGGGATCGAGTTGATTCTCTTGGGCGGGATCGTTCGACGCGGATGGAACGATCTGTACGGGCCGATTACGGAGAAAGCCATCGCGGAACTCCACGTGGACAAAGCCTTCGTGGGCGCGGAGGGAATATCCCTCAAGGCGGGTTTCACCACAGCCGATCTTCGCACGGCCCGTCCCATCGAACTGGTGATCCAATGCGCCGGGGAGGTGATCGTGGTGGCGGATCACACCAAAATCGGACGCGCGGCGTTTGCCCGGTTTGCTTCCTTTGAACAGGTGGATATGCTGGTGACCAGCGAGGGCATCGGAGCGGCAGAGAAAGACGAATTGGAACGGAGGGGAGTCGAGGTAGCTGTGGTGTGACGGTCCATGGTTCCGCCAAGTCAGTAAACTAAGCTATACTCCGCATGGTCACTCAGATCGCCGGGGTCCGATTGAAGAGGGCGTATTTTTATATTGCTATTAATCTTGTTTTGATATATATTTGAAGAACTCGGACATGGACTTTGAACTGTTTCTTAAAGGAGGTTTCTTATGGCAAGACCCAAAGTGGCACACCCGATGCAACGTGTGATGGTTACGCTTCCTCCCGATCTGGTGACCGCTGTAAGCCAGGTCACGCAGCGACAGGACTCCAACCGGAGTGAATTGATCCGGAAAGCGCTCGAGTTCTATCTGGACGAGCTAAAGCGTCAGGAGCTTGCCGAACAGATGAAGGAAGGTTATCTAATAAATGCGGAGAGAGATCTGCGTATATGCAACGAATTTGCCTACGCGGATGCTGAGATCAAAGTTTGAAGAATGAGAGGGGGGCGTATGGTTGCAGCGCCAAAGCGCGGAGAGATGTACTGGGCGGATTTGGATCCGGTAATCGGGTGCGAACAAGGGTCCCGTCGCCCTGTTTTGATTATTCAGAACGATATCGGCAACACGTATAGCCCCATGACCATCGTTGCCGCGATCACCGCTTCCCTGTCGTCGAAGGTGTATCCCACCGAAGTGCGTGTACAAGCCGGCACGGGCGGGTTGCGCAAAGCTTCTTCGGTGTTGCTGAATCAGATTAAGAGCATAGACAAAAGGCGGCTGGAGGAGTTTATTGGCCGCTTAGGCCCGGAGGTGATGGTCAAGGTGGATCGTGGGTTGAAGCTCAGTCTTGCCCTGAAGGAAGGCGACAAAATCTTTTAACTTTTTCCGAGCACTCCTTCGACTACGCTCAGGACAAGCTCCGGTTTCTCCGTGCACGGTTCGGATGGTCCGGGGAGAGCTTCCCCGAACTGTGAACGAAACAGCGTGGAGTTCACGGGAGCGGATTAACATCATAACCTAAGGGGAAACACAATGAAGAGAATCAAGATCGGCGTTCTTGGCGCAGGTGCGTTTGCGGACCAGTTTATCAAACAGACGCGGATGCGATCGCGATTTTCTCGCAGCGATGGACGCATGCCCCCCTGGCGATCGAGGCTATGCAGGCCGGCAAGCATGTCTATTCGGCAGTGCCGGCCGGTATCACACTCGATGAGCTGGAAGGGTTGATCGCTACAGTCAGGGAAACGGGTCAGCTGTATATGATGGGAGAGACAAGCTACTATTACGCTCCTGTCATCTTCTGCCGCAAGCAGTTCCGCCAAGGGCTGTTCGGCAGGTTTGTGTATGCCCATGCCGGTTACCATCACGACATGGAACATGGCTTCTATCCACCTTACCAGGGCGCAAATGGACCGGAGTGGAAGAAGTTTGCAAGTTTTCCGCCCATGCTGTATCCTACCCATTCCGTAGGGCTGATTCTTGGCATCACGGGGGCCCGCATGACTCGTGTCTCATGCTTTGGCCAGGTCGATCAGCATGAAGACGGTATTTTCGATAGAGATCTCAGTTTCTTCCACAATGATTTCAGCAACGAGACCGCGCTGTTCAGGTCCTCGGATGATGGAATGTGCCGGGCCAATGAATTCCGCCGCGTGTCGGCTGAGGATACCCTGGCTGTTCACGGGACGTTGGCTGCTTTCAGCAACAACGAGTGGATCCGGCACGACCGGACCATTACGGATATGTCGGAACAACTCGCCTGTGCACCACAAACCAAACCCGCAGACTGGGAGCAACAGCGGAAGGAGGGCGCCCAGGAGGATTTTTTCAGCGGTGTGTCGCCCATGCACGATTATCACCGCCTTCCCCGGGAATTTCATGGACTGCCCAATGGGCATGGCGGCTCGCACCAGTTCCTGGTGGATGATTTCGTCAAGTCGTGTGTACAGGAAAAACTGTCCGTGTTGAATGTCTGGACCGCGGCCCGATTCTGCGCACCCGGCATTGTGGCGCACGAATCCGCTCTGCGGGACGGGGAAACATTGCCGGTGCCTGATTTCGGTGATCCCCCGAAGGGTGCTGCGATTATGGACCTGGAGAAAGAGGTGGGCAAGTCCCCCTGGGCTGGTCACACTGAGTAATCAGGGATCAGGGACTATGCGATCAGGACGTCACCGTCCATATGCCGGGCGGGAGTCTTCGCATTCCGTTCCGTAATGGTTTCTCTGCGATGATGACCGCACCCTTCACAAAAATCGTTGACAGAGTGATGACAAAGCAAGTGATCGAGCGAGATCCATAACAACGAACTGAACGGTATTTGTCAACGCGTGCTTTCGGCATGATTTTCCAAAACCGTTGGTTCAAGCGTTGGAGAAAGGGAGATGAAGACGAGACCAAACATTCTTTTCCTGATGAGTGATCAGCACCGTGCTGACGTGACCGGCTACGAAGGTAACTCGGTAGTTCGAACGCCTGTCCTTGATCAACTTGCTCGGACTGGTGTAGTATTCCGAAACGCCTACACTCCCTCCCCGATCTGTGTTCCGGCCCGCCAGTGCATGACGGCAGGGCAATTACCGAAGACCTGCGATTGCGAGGGGTGGGTCGATCTGAAGCCCGGCTATCGCACGTTTGCACGAGAGTTCTCACGATATGCCTACAATACGGTGTGCAGTGGCAAGCTTCATCACCTGGGGCCGGACCAGATGCAGGGATGGCGCACACGTATCGCTCCTGATGCGGAGATCAGCGATGAGTATATAGAAGACCGGATCGAGGAGGAATTCGCCCGTTACAAGCCGGCAGCCGGAACGGGCAAGTGGTCCAACCAACGTGAAATTGAGGAGGCCCGTCCTGAGGACGGGCCCTGTCAGAAGTTTGACCGCAGAGCTGTGGCTGCGAGTCTTGACTACTTGGAACGATACTTCGAGGACCCGCTCTACCTTCGTCCACAATCCCATCGTCCCTTGCTGTTCAAACTCAGCCTTATACAGCCGCACTATCCGTTCTTCACGGACAGGGAGCGATTTGAGTACTACCTGGAGCGCGTGCCCATCTATCGCGAAGAGCCTTGTGCTCATCCCGTGCTGAGCCTCAGCCAACAGAACAAGCCCGTTAACGTTTCCGAGGAAGCAATACGCAGAGCGACTGCCGCATATTACGGAATGATCGACACTGTGGACGCCTACTTTGGACAGATTCTGGAGCGATTGGAATCGCTGGGTGAAAACCTGGACGAGTGGATCATTGTGTATACATCTGACCATGGAGAGATGCTTGGCGAACACGGTATATGGGAAAAGACCCGTTTCTATGAAGGCAGTGTTCGTGTACCGCTGATCATTCGATGGCCTTCGGGATTTGAGGGGGGACGCGTTGTCGATGAAAACGTCAATCTCTGCGATCTCTTCTCAACGCTGTGCGATCTGGCTGGCCTCCAGATTCCCGACGGTCTCGACAGCCGCAGTCTGGTTCCCTTGTTGCGGGGGACTGTGTCTGGCTGGGACAACGAATCGGTGTCTCAGTTGGGAAAATCGCATGTGATGATCAAGCAGGATCACCTGAAATATCAGTACTATGGCGAGGAAATCGCCGAGGTGTTATTCGATCTTGAAAGTGACCCACACGAGACCCGGAATGTCGCGGAGATGCCGGAGTATTGCGAAGTCATGTCGAAGTTCCGCACGAGGCTCTCGCAGTTGGGACATGGACCCCATGCAGACTCACACTACGGGGACGCAGGCTACACAGCAGTGTCCGACAGGCCGGATGCAGGCGATGCTTGACAGTATGCCTGATCCGCGCCGTTAGCCCTTATACCAAAGACTATGCGCCATCAAAATTTGCACTATCCTGATACGAATTCATTGCCGCATATCGTGGTGACACCGCCGGGTCCGAAGTCCAAAGCGTTGCACGATCGGGCCAATCGGGTTATGAAAGGCTATTCCTCGCAGGTGCGCCTGTTTCCGGTGGCCTTCGCTTCCGGGAAAGGCTATACCCTCACCGACGTGGATGGCAATACCTACATCGACTTCTCCTCCGGCATCTACGTGACGGGGTGCGGCCACTGCCATCCCAAGATCACCGAGGCCATTCAGCAACAGGTGGCCACAGTGGTCAATTGCCACGATTTCACCACCGAGATCAAGGTGAAGCTGCTGGAGAAGCTCGTGGAGATTTTGCCCGGCGATCTGAGCGGAATCCAACTCTATTCCGACGGGACCGCCGCGGTGGAGGCGGGCTTGCGGGCCGCGAGGGCCGCTACGGGAAACTTGGAGTTCGTTTCCTTCTGGCGGGATTTTCACGGCAAGACCCTGGGCGCGGTGAGTCTGGCGGTGATGAGTGAAGACAAGGGCATGCGGGCTCCGGGTTTTTTCTTAGCTCCTCGTCCTGACTGTTATCGTTGTCCTTTCAAAATGCGCTACCCGGAGTGCGGGATCTATTGCGCCGACTTTTTGGAGCAGGTCATCGAGCAGGAATCCACCGGACGGGTGGCCGCCGTGGTGATGGAGCCGATTCAGGGCTGGGCCGGCTCGATTTTCCCACCGCCTGAATTTATCCCCCAAGTGCGGGAACTCTGCGACCGGAGAGGCATCTTGCTCATTCTCGACGAAATCCTGACCGGCATGGGGAGAACGGGAAAATGGTTTGCCAGCGAACACTACGACGTGGTGCCGGACATCATGACCATCGGAAAGGGACTGGGCAACGGGTACCCGGTGACGGCCGTGGCGATCCGGGAGGACAGGAAGGATGTCCTGGAGAAGATCAGCGCTTCTTCGAGTTACGGGGGCAATCCCGTGGCCTGCGCCGCCGCGTTGGCCACCATCGAGGTGATGGAGGAAGAAAATCTGCTGGAAAGGTCCGCGCAACTGGGGGAGTTCATCCTTCGGAAACTGGGGGAGATGATGGAACGCCATCCCATCATCGGTGATGTGCGCGGAAAAGGCTGTCTGTTCGGCGTGGAACTGGTCAAGGATCGGGACACCAAAGAGCCGTTCGACGAGGCCGGTAAAATGGTCTATCAGAAGGCTTTTCGGAAGGGGCTGGCCTGGATTCCGGCCGGGCATATTCTGAGGATGTCGCCGCCCTTTACGATGCCGGAGGAGGTGGCGGCCAAAGGGGTGGAGATTCTTGAGGAAGCCATTGACGAGACCGAACGGGAGCTTTTGTGAACGCATTGTGAGCATTCAGCCATCAGCGATCAGCCGTCGGCTTTCGATGCATGGTTTTTTCTGAACGCTGAGAGCTGAACGCTGAAAGCTTACAGCCCATCAATCTCAGAGGAGTGCGGAATGAAAACAGTGCGTGTCGGCTTAATCGGCTATGGATTTATCGGGCGGGTGCATACCGTGGCTTATCAGGGGATCCCGATGTATTACGATCCTCCGCCGTGCAAAATTGAGCTTGCGGGCGTCGCTTCCGGTCACGAGGAGAGCTGCCGCAGGGCGGTGGCTCAGGCGGGATACGAGTCCTGGACCACGGATTGGCGTGAATTGGTGGAGCGGGACGACATGGACGTGATCAACTGCTGCGCGCCGAATTTTCTGCACAAGGACATTGTCATCCACGCGCTTGCGCATGGGAAGCACGTTTATTGCGAGAAGCCGCTGGCGTTGAATTGGACCGAGGCGCGTCAGATTCTCGAGGCGGCAAAGAAGGCTCCGGCGAAGGCGCAGGTGGTTTTTATGTATCGCTTCATCCCCGCGATGATGCGGGCCAAACAGTTGGTCGAGGCTGAGTCTGTTGGTGCTGAAGATGAAAAACGGGGCACTCGGCACGTTGGAAGCGTCCAGAGTAGCCACGGGGGCGAACGATGAGCTACGGATAGAGATTCACGGAGATCAGGGCGCGTTGCGGTTCAATCTGATGGATCCCAACTATTTGGAGGCGTACGATATGAGAGATTCCGGAGATCCCATAGGAGGCACACGGGGCTTCAAAAAAATCGAGACCGTGCAGCGGTACCCCAAACCCGCGGGATTCCCCGGCCCCAAATTCGCCATCGGCTGGACGCGCTATCACATGGCCAGCCTGCACAGCTTTCTCACGAACATCGTGGAAGATCGTCCCTGCTCCCCCGGTCTCGAGGACGGCATTCGGGTGCAGGAGGCGATGGAGGCCGCGTATCGTTCGGCGGAACTGGGGGGGTGGGTGGAACTTCCTTTAATTTCGGATTGCGGATTGGGGATTGCGGATTGACCTCCCGCGCCCCAATCCGAAATCCGACTGGGTTTTCAATCCGAAATCCGAAATCATCCCCAGGAGCCCCCTATGAACACTCAGCATGAGACGGAAGGGCCGGAATGCACCCAATTCTATACGATCACCAGCCACCAGGATTTTGCGTGGACGCATTCCAGGGCCTGGCATGAGGAGCGTTATATCCAGGTGCTCAGGACCGTACTCGATATCATGCGCAGACATCCGCATTATATCTTTCAACTGGAAACAAAGTTACAGCAGCTCGATCCCTTCCTTAAATGGGCCGGGGAACACGATGCGCACCTGATTGATGAACTGAAGCTCAGGCTTGGAGAAGGACGGTTGGAGGTGGTGTGCGCTTTGAGCAATCCGCGCATCAGCGAAGTCTATCCGGAGACCATTATACGCAATATGGCGATGGGCCGGGCATATTTCAAGAATCTGGCGCCTGAGTATGAGCAGAAGGTGTATAACGCGGTGGATCTCATGCCCGGATGCTCGCAGATGCCCCAGATATGCAGGCTGGCCGGGTATTCCTACTATATGTTTACCAGACCCCAGGGCCGGCAGGTAGTATTTAACTGGGTTGGTCTGGATGGCTCCACGATCATAAGCTCAAGGAATGGGTATGGCATTTCGCATGATCGGGCAGGGATTACTCCTGCCTGTGCGCGTCTCTATCGTCCGCCGGTTGAGCGCGTGATGCTGGGTGGGGACGATTCGATCCCCGATGAAGCACTTGCCCGGGAAGCGCGTGCCTGGGACGGACGAAAGAAAAAAATCAGCACCGTCACCGCCTACTTTGAAGCCGTGGAAAAATATAGGGATAAACTCAGCGATGCAGGCCCCGTTCTCGATTCCCTGTCCGTGTTTAGCACCGCAGGATTGCAGGGCGTGCACAATCTGTATTTCAGGAATAACCAGATAGAGGACCTGTTACTGCTGTGTGAGAGCCTGGAGCTGATGACTTCCGGCGTATCTGTCGGCTATGACGGGGACAAAATCGAGGGACTCTGGGTTGACCTGCTCGAGAACACAGGCCATGCCTTGCTGCACGTCTTTGCCGAGGATTTCGAGGAGCGTTCAGACCTTATTACGAGAACACAGAAGAAGGCGCGGGAGTATGCTGCGTGTCTGCTGAATCGCCTTGCCGAACATGCGCAATGGGATAACAGCACAGGCCGTGCCGTTATCGTTGCGAACCGGTTAGGATGGAAGCGGTCGGACGTGGTGAGGCTTGATGTGCCCGAAGGCAACTATCAGATCAAGGATCAAAGCGGCCGTGTTGTGCCCTGTGAGTATGGGGACGAAAATAAAGTGCGATTTATGGCCGGAGAGGTGCCTTCCGTCGGGTACAAGACGTTTTATCTTTGTCCTGCCGATCATCCGCCTCAGATCCCAACGTGGGCTGACGGGTCAAACAGTATTGAGAATGAATGTTACCGGATTGCCACAGATGAGCAGGGAAGCCTTCTCATATTGGACAAGAAAACGCATCGAACCCTGGGGGACAGCGCAAAAGGCGGAATCGGAGCCGTTGTGTTTCGATCCGCTTTCCCGCCTGAAGCCGAAAATGGCTGGGTCATGCTCGGGCCTTTCGGGGACGCTCAGCGTTGCCGATGGGACCATCGCACTACACGGTCTTGTAACGGCGCTGTCCGCTGTGTGTTAGAGACAAGCGGGACCATTGGAAGGACAGAGGTGCATCGGAGCGTATGTTTGCAGCCGGGCAGCCGCCGTATTGACTTCGGGATTACCATCCATGCACGCGACAAGACAGACGGCGTATATCGCTTTGCCATGCCTTGTGACTTCGAGGGGGAATTGACAGCAGGAATACCCTTCGGGGCTGAAGTCCGGAAGGAGTACGAAAAAGAGCTTTTCCGCGAAGAATTTTTTGTAACAGGATACAAAAACGGAACTTACGCCTCCCGTTGGACGGACTACTCGTCCGATGAGTACGGGTACACGTTTATCTGTCCGCACGGGGCGTACACTGGGTATGAGCTTGATCCTGACACGCGCACACTGGAGTTTACCCTCCTGAGAGCGCGTTCGACAAATTCGACGGCAGGCGGTGTGGGAACGGATTACATGTACGGCCTCGGCATCCACACATTCAGGTGCGCCGTTGTCCCACACGAGGGGGACTGGCGACAGGCAGCTGCCTACAGGGATGCGCTGGAATTTCACAACCCGCTTATGAGCCACGTCGCGACAAAAGCCTGCGAACATACCGACGCGCTTTCTTCCCTGCAATCATTCATATCCGTAAGCCCTGAAAATGTGGTGCTTTCCAGTGCGCGAATGGTTCGTGAGGGAGCGTGGGAGCTTCGTCTTTATGAGACTGCCGGCAAGCCCGTCACCGCGGTCATAGAAACAGCTCACGTTCCTTCGGAAGTAAACATAACAGACTTCTCGGGCAAAACGGTCGGGGATGCACAATATGTAGAACTTAAGCACCATCAAATACATGTTCCTGTAGGCGCCTGGAAGATTGTCACGTTGCGAGTGGTGATTGGTTAATCGGTGATTGCGAAAAAATCCGCAATCGCCAATCGAAGGGTGGGTTTTCAATCCGCAATCCGAAATCCGAAATCCGAAATGAGATAAGGAGACTCCCATGTCTATCAATTTTGCGGATCAGACCTGGCCGCAGTTGCAGCGAGCGGTTGAAGCGAACACGTTGATTTTTCTCCCCATCGGACAGGTGGAGGAGCACGGCAGGCATCTTCCCGTTTCCACGGATGCGACCATCGCCTCGGCGGTGGGCAAAGCACTGGCTGAGTCGCTGACGGACGAAGGCGTGCCGACCTTGGTGATGCCCACCCTCTGGACCGGCTATTCGACGAAGGAAATGGCGCGCTGGCCGGGCACGATGCGGGTGCGTCCTCAGGTCCTGACGGATCTTATCTACGACGTCTGCGCCTCGCTCGTGCAGATGGGATTCCGAAAGATCATCCTGCTCAATTGCCACGGACATCACACGGGGATTCTGCGCGTGGTGGTCCGAAGGATCTCCGATGATTGCGGCGTGTATATGGCCATGTTCTCGCCCGCTACCCTCAGTGCGAAAGGCTACGACGAGGTGCGGAAATCCGAGCGGGGCGGAAGCATTCACGGAGGCGAATGGGAGACCGCGCTGATGCTCCATCTTGGGGAGCCGGTGGACATGTCTCAGGTCACCCGGGAGGACGTTATGCGCTATCATTCCGATTTTGTGGCCGGGGACAATTTTACGGGATCTCAGAAGGTGTTTTGGTCCACCTGGGGCATTCAGAAGAGCCGCACCGGGATCTACGGTGATCCCACGATGGCCACAGCCGAAACCGGTAAGGCGATTATGGAGGCGATTTTGAAGGAGGGCGTTGCGTTCGCGAAAGAATATTGGACGGTTTCTGAAGATGGATAACCCTGTGTTCGTTAAAGATTAAGCATTCACAATTCACAATTCGAAATGGTCCTCTCAGCGACTAAAGCAAACAAACAATCCTGAGATCATCCCCTTTTGTCGTTTTTGTTCATCTATGGCTAATTGCTTCTTGTCAGAACTTCGCTGGGGAATTGTGAATTATTAATTGCTAACTGCAAATTGTCGAGGTCTCATGTGGAAGGCCGAGCTAAAGCTGGCACTGGGAATATCATAAACTCCCTGAAGGGACTGTACCTTCAGCCTCTTCAGAGGCTTTTTGCATTTGCCAGTGCCGAGTTTACTCCGGCTTTTTCGGAGCGACTAAAACTTTTGATAAGGAGCACTTAATTGTAAATTGTGAATTATTAATTGCTAACTGCAAATTGTCGAGGTCTCATGTGGAAGGCCGAGCTAAAGCTGGCACTGGGAATATCATAAACTCCCTGAAGGGACTGTA
>MVCQ01000011.1 GCA_002059205.1 Candidatus Latescibacteria bacterium 4484_107 | reverse complement strand
TCATGATGGATACAATAATCGAGGAGCGGGATCCGGGCTATCGTTTAGCTGTAAGTGACGTTGTTACTGATAAATATGGAATAGAAATAGATCCCGCGCCCTTCGTTTCCGAATATCGGATACAACACGCGGAAATGCTCCCTGATTTGGATCTTGTTTCGCTGGATGGCGCCAAGATCGGATTTGACCAATATCCAAGAGAGGATGTGGGCTTCCTGTTTGTCTTGAATAAGCCCGATTTGAAGCAAGAAGCGCTCGCTTTGTTGGAACAGAGCGGCATTCACAGGTCAACGATTGTGACCCTTGAGAGCGGTTCAGCCTTCGATTTGATTTCGGGTGAGCCATCCATTTGGATCGCAGACAAGGCGGGGAAAGTGGTATTCAGGCATAGCGGCTATGAGCTAGGTGATGAACTAATCTACCGCCGGGAGCTTTCAAAATTCAGCAGGTCACAATGATGATTATTTTTGCGGTTTCCCCTTTCCTCTCGGAGGCCCTATGACTCCCTGGTTTTTCGCCATCGGATTGCTTTTGATCGGCTTTATGTTGATCCTGATCGAGCTATTCCTGATCCCGGGAATCACCCTCGCGGGCATCGGCGGAGGCTTGGCGATCCTCGGCGGCGTGGTCTATGCGTACAAATATCTCGGTCTGACGGAGGCTGCGTGGTGTCTCGGAGTTAGTTTCGTCCTGGGCGCAGTGCTCCTGCGATTTGTGATCCGGACTGGCTCGTGGCGTCGCATGGTCTTAAATACCAAGGAGAGCGGCGAGGAAGGCTTTCGATCCACCCCCTCTGAATTGGAAGCCCTGGTGGGAAAGGAGGGCGTGGCCGTAACGCCCCTGCACCCGTCAGGAACCGCAATAATCGAGGGAAAACGGATCAACGTGGTGACGGAAGGAGGTTTCGTGGAGCGCAATGCAAAGATCGTCGTGGAGGAAGTGGAAGGCAATCGTGTAGTGGTACATCCCTCATAACTCAAGGAGGCTGTCATGGAGGGACTAACGGCTATGGCGGTAGGACTGATTCTTTTTGCCGTGATCGTGTTCCTGAGTATATTGTTCCACTTTGTGCCCGTGGGCTTATGGATCACGGCGTATTTCTCCGGCGTGCGGGTGAGAATCTTCAAGGACCTCGTGGGAATGCGCCTGCGGAAGGTTCCTCCGGCGTCCATCATCCGCCCCAAAATCAGCGCGACCAAGGCGGGTTTGGACGTAGATGTTGACAAGTTAGAGGCGCACTATCTCGCCGGAGGGCGCGTGCAGGACGTGGTGAACGCGTTGATCTCGGCGGACAAGGCCAACATCGACCTGACCTTCGAGCGCGCCACGGCCATTGACCTCGCCGGACGAAACGTCCTCGAGGCTGTAAAGGTCAGCGTGAATCCCAAGGTCATCCAAACGCCTTTGGTTGCGGCGGTGGCCAAGGACGGAATTCAGGTGCGGGCCACTTCGCGGGTGACCGTGCGGGCCAACATCGATCGGCTGGTCGGCGGTGCCGGAGAGGAGACCATCGTCGCCCGGGTGGGAGAGGGCATTGTGACCACCATCGGCTCGTCGGAGACGCACAAGAAGGTCCTGGAGAATCCGGATAACATTTCCAAGATGGTGTTGAGTAAAGGACTCGATTCGGGAACTGCGTACGAGATCCTTTCCATTGACATCGCGGATGTCGATGTGGGGGAGAACATCGGAGCCAAACTCCAGACGGATCAGGCCGGGGCCGACCTGAAGATCGCTCAGGCCAAGGCGGAGGAGCGCCGCGCGTTGGCCGTGGCCCAGGAACAGGAAATGAAGGCTCGGGTCCAGGAGATGCGGGCCAAAGTAGTGGAGGCCGAAGCACAGGTTCCGTTGGCGATGGCGGAGGCTTTCCGAAGCGGTAATTTGGGCGTGATGGACTACTACCGTATGAAGAACATCCAGGCGGATACGGACATGCGGGATTCCATCTCGAAGACGACCGACGAAGAAGGAAAGCAGGGAAGCGCGCCCGGGGCCGGGAGTTAGGTGTAGGACCCCGGACTGAGAAACGGCAGGTAGAGGTAGAGGTAGAGAAATACTGGTAAAGGTAGAGGTGAAGAAGGAAGGTTTTCTTTGCCTTTACCTCTACCTTTACCTGAAGAACAAAGGAGGAGGTATCCGCCGTGGAAGCCATCATCGTCTATTTCATCATATTTTTAGTGATCTCGTCGCTTTTGAAGCGGCTGACGCAGGCTCAGAGCAAAGCCGCCGGAGGAGCTGAATCCCCTGCCCGGAGTCCGTCGCAGCCGGTGCCGCAACGTCCCGGGTCGTCCTCTGAGGGACCTTCTCCTGTGGTCTATCCGTTGCGTGCTCCCCAAGCGCGGGAAGCGCGTGCGTCTTCTGTTGCGAGGATACCGGACGAACGCGGCACGCGCCGTATGTCCATTGCCGAACGTATTCGGGAGGAGATCGAGCGGGCGGCCGCGGAACGCATGCCGGAACAGGGTAGGAAACCGAACCCTTCTGCTCAGAAACCGATTCAGCCGAAGCCCAAGGCTCCCGTTCGGGAAGCTATACGACCGAGGCCGATCCCGCTTTCCGCGTCTCGAAAAAAGGTCCTTCCTATGTCTCCCCTGGCGCTTCGCTTCGATCCCCGATCGGTGCGGCAGGGCATCATTTTCTCGGAGATTCTGGGACCGCCCCGCGCCGAGCGATTCTGAGTTTCGTGCGGCAGACTCGACATCCATTCGTCGCTGATTAAAGATCACCAAGTATCCTCCAACCGGGATTCGCTGTCCTATGGCTGTTGACCAATCCCCAACCATCTCGTTTTCGCACGAACTGCGCCGGAAGGCCATCCATCTGACCGCTCTTCTGATTCCCATCGGTCTCTGGATCCTTCCGGAGTGTGCGGCGTTGCCGATTCTGGGCTTTTTGGCCGGATCGTGCCTGATCGCGGACCTCCTGCGGATGAGCCATTCGATGGCGGCGCATATCTTCCTGAGAATTTTCGGGCCGCTCCTGAGAGATCATGAAAAAGGGAAACGGCTGACCGGCTCCACGTATCTGCTCATCGGCTCTTTTCTCTGTGCATGGGGTTTTGGCACGGAAATCGCCATCTTAGCGCTGCTCTATCTGATTTTCGGAGACGCGGTAGCCGCCCTCGTGGGCCGACTATGGGGCCGGGTGCGCATTGGGAAAAAGACACTGGAGGGGTCGGCGAGCTGCCTGTTTGTGTGCGTGGGAATCGCACTGATTTCCCGGTCCGTTCCCCTTCATGCTGCGCTCGTGGGGGCACTGGTCGCCACCTTCGTCGAATGGCTGCCCTGGCCGATGGACGATAATTTGACGATCCCCATCATAGCCGGATTGGTCATAAAGGTTTTGACGCTTTGATTCATTTTCGAGGACGTTTGCACCGCAAAGACGCAAAGTGCGCAAAGAAAAAAACAGGTAACGATAGAGGTAAAGGCAAAGAAAAAACTTGATTTTTTTCTCTTCCTTTGTCTATACCTGTCTCTCTCTGCGTCCTTAGCGGTCTCTGCGATACATCCATACATAAGGAGTGCGTATGCTATTGGAAGCACTGCGAAAAGAAGTTTGTCGGGTGAACCGGGAACTGCCCAAGCGCGGGCTGGTGACGATGACCAGCGGGAATGCGAGCGGTCGGGATCCCGAGACCGGTTGCGTGGTGATCAAGCCGAGCGGGATGGAATACGATGCGATGCAGCCGGAGGATATAGTGGTCGTGGATGCGGAGGGCAAGGTCGTGGAAGGCGCGTGGCAGCCGTCCGTGGATCTAATGGAACATCTGTATCTCTATCGCCATCGCCCCGAATTAGGAGGAATTATCCATACTCATTCCAATTACGCCACCAGCTTCGCGGCGTTGGGACGGCCGATCCCCGTGTATCTGACGGCGATCGCCGACGAGTTCGGAGCGGAAATTCCGTGTTCCCGCTTTGCCTCGAACGAGGGGGATGAGATCGGCAAAGCGCTCGTGGAAGCTATGGGACGAGGGCCGGCCGTCCTTTTGAGAAATCATGGCGTCTGGACGTTCGGCCCCACGCCCGCGGCAGCGCTGAAGGCCGCGGTGATGGTGGAGGACGTGGCGAAGACGTGCCATCTCGCGCTTCTTTTGGGGACGCCTGATGTCTTGCCTCCGGAGGAAGCGAAGAAATGGTGGGATCGGTACCACCTCCGTTATGGGCAGCAAGAAGCATAGACATATCGCCACAGGGAAGGGATCGCTTTTCCACGGAATCCCGAAAACCTCAAAAAAATTTTCTTGCCCGTTTCCCTTGATTGTGATATATTTGGATGCTTGCGTGCTTGTTTCGGAGAAATCCGCTGCCCGCACAACTATTTCCCATCTTTGCTTTCCGGGTGATTTATGATCGAGCGCTATAAAGAGGATTTCGTCGGGATTTTCAAGCCCCTGACTCGTCTCTTTGTGAAGAACGGATGGCATCCCGATCTGTTGAGCACCTTGGGCCTTTTGGGCAATATAGTTGCCGCCCTTTTGTTCGCTATGGGATTCTTTCGTTCCGCCGGGATATGCGTGCTCCTCGCGGGCCTCTTCGACGTACTGGACGGCGAAGTCGCCCGGATGGGACACAAGAGCAACACATTCGGAGCATTGCTCGATTCCACGCTGGACCGCTATTCGGAGATTTTCGTAGCTTTCGGCATCACGGTCTTTTTTGTGCGGAACGGCTGGGTGATGACCAGCGCGATTCTGTTCTTCGCCCTGGCCGGCTCGTTGATGGTGAGCTACGTGCGCGCCCGCGCAGAGGGGTTGGGCGAGACGTGCAAGGTCGGTCTTATGCAGCGGCCGGAGCGCGTCCTCGCCATCGCAGCCGGGGGGATCATCGGGGTAGAAGCTCTGGCGATAGTAATGTGGTTCATTGCCTTCCTGACTCATTTTACTGTGGCTGAAAGGGTGTGGCACGTGTGGAAGAAGACCAAGCGGATAGGATTGAAGCAGGGGGAATAATTCTTCTTCCCCCTTCATTTTGAGTCTTTTTAATCTTTCGCAAAGCCGTAAAGAAATTTCTTGCGAAAGTGGCAAAGTGGGAGGGATCTCCCCGTCTCAGTTTCTCTCTCTGCGTACTCTGCTTCTTCGCGGTGAGATTTCTTTTTTAACGGAAAGGAGTTTTGTTATGGCTAAGGTCAAAGTAGCGATCATCGGTACGGGGAATTGCGCGTCTTCTTTGGTTCAGGGCGTGCATTTTTACAAGGATGCGAAGGAGGATGAATTTGTCCCGGGACTGATGCACGTCAATCTCGGAGGCTACCACGTCCGGGATATCGAGTTTGTGGCGGCGTTCGACATTGACAAGAACAAGGTGGGGAAGGATCTGAGCGAGGCGATTTTCACTAAGCCGAACAATACGTATAAGTTTTCGGAGGTGCCCCCTCTCGGTGTTCCGGTGGAGCGCGGGATGACGCACGACGGATTGGGGAAATATCTCTCCGAAATTATCGAAAAGGCGCCCGGTCCCACGGCGGACATCGTGGGCATTCTCAAGGAGCGCAAGGCGGACGTGGTGGTGAACTATCTTCCGGTGGGCAGCGAGGAAGCGACCAAGTGGTATGTGGAACAGATCCTCGAGGCCGGATGCGGCTTCGTCAATTGTATGCCGGTCTTCATTGCCAGTCAGGGATACTGGCAGGCGCGCTTCAAGAGCAAAAATCTCCCCGTTATCGGCGACGACATCAAATCGCAGGTGGGCGCCACCATTGTGCACCGGGTGCTGACCCGGCTTTTCCGGGATCGGGGCGTCCGACTGGAGCGCACCAGCCAACTTAACGTGGGCGGGAACACGGACTTTCTGAATATGCTGGAGCGGTCCCGGTTGGAGTCCAAGAAGATCAGCAAGACCAACGCCGTGACTTCCCAGTTGGACTACGACATCGGCGCGCGCAACGTCCACGTGGGACCAAGCGACTACGTGCCCTGGTTAGACGACAGGAAATGGTGTCACATCAAGATGGAGGGCCGCACCTTCGGAGACGTGCCCCTCAACCTCGAACTAAAATTAGAGGTCTGGGACTCCCCGAATTCCGCGGGCGTGGTCATAGATGCGGTGCGATGCTGCAAGCTGGCCTTGGATCAGGGACTTGCGGGCGTGCTGGAGGAGCCGTCTTCCTATTTTATGAAGACGCCGCCCAAACAGTACACCGATCCCGAAGCCCGTGAGATGACCGAAGCCTTCATTCGGAAACACGGGAAGAAGGGTGAGAACCCGGAGAAGGAAAAGGAGAAGGAGGCGTGACTGAAGATTGCGCAGTGCGGATTGCGGAGTGCGGGGTGGCGGGTGACGGGGTTTCAATCCGAAATCCGAAATCCGAAATCCGAAATGGAAAAGGAACATTCATCACGTTCGAGGGGATTGATAAATGCGGAAAGACCACGCAGGCTAAACGTTTGGTTCAAACCCTCACGCACGCGGGCCACGAAGTGGTGTTCACTCGTGAACCGGGCGGTACAGCGATCTCGGAGCAGATTCGGGCCATCGTACTCGACTGGAAAACCGACGGGATGACCCGGTGCACTGAGCTATTTCTTATGATTGCGAGTCGGGCGCAGCACACTGAAGAGGTGATCCTTCCCGCGCTTCACGACGGGAAGGTGGTGGTCTGCGACCGGTACGCCGATTCCACCGTGGCGTATCAAGGGTACGGCCGAGGGCTTGATCTTGCGACCATTGCAGGGCTGAACCGGATCGCCACCCTGGGCCTGACCCCCGACCTGACGATCCTGCTCGACATTTCAATCGAGGAAGCGGTACGAAGACGCGGATGCGCTGTGATCTCCGAAGATCGCATGGAGCAGGAAGACTCTGATTTTCATAAGCGCGTCCGGACGGGCTATATGACGCTGGCCCGGCTCGATCCCGACCGCTTCCTCGTGTTAGATGGAGGGCAGCCCGTAGATCGAATCGAAGAACAGATCGAACAATGCGTCTTGGAAAAATTGGAAGCACGTGAAACGTGATGCGTGAAACGTGAAACAGGATCGCACCCCTTAGAAAAAGAGTTCTTTGCACGCTCTGCGTCTTTGCGGGGCGTTTTCAGGGAGGTTTGCTTTCTGTCCTATCAGAGAAAAAAAAGGAGCGGAATTCTTCTTCTTTTGCTGATTTTTTTGTCCGGCGCGTGGTTACTGGATTACGTGCGAGCGATGGAGGACGAGGCACTCGTCTCCATTGATGAAGGGTTCGATACCTTCGGCGAAGTGTACCGATACATCGCCAACAGCTACGTGGAGGAAATTGAACCTCAGAAAATCATTGACGCCGGCATCGAGGGGATGTTGGAGAAACTGGACCCGTACACGCAGTTTTTGAGCACCAAAGCCCGGGTGGATCAACTTAAGATCGATACCACAGGCGAGTTCGGAGGCTTGGGTATTCAGATCGCCGTTCTCAACAACGCCCCGACGGTCATCTCACCGATTGACGGCACACCGGCCTATCACATCGGGCTTCAGGCCGGGGACCGCATTGTGAAGATCGAGGGGGATCCCACGGAAGGGATGAGCTTGGAGGACGTGGTCTCCATCCTACGTGGCAAACCGGGCACCTCCGTCACGATCACCATTGAGCGCGAAGGAGAGGGCGCACCTATAGATTTTACTATCGTACGGGAGATCATCAAGGTGAAGAGCGTTACGCTGGCCGAAAAGGTCGCCGATACGGTGGGATACGTCCGGTTGGCCCGCTTTCGCCAGGGGGAGACTCACAGCGCCACGCACGAGCTCGCGGAAGCGATCCAGAGCCTGAAGGATCAAAACATACAAGCATTTATCCTCGATCTCAGACCCAATCCCGGAGGATTGCTTTCGGAAGCCTGCTCTGTGGCCGATCTTTTCCTGGAGAAGGGCCAATTGATTGTTTCCACAAAGGGGCGCGTTCCTCACCAGAACCGGCAATTTTTTGCCGAAAAGGAGCCTTTACTGGAGCCTTCGATTCCTATGGTGGTGCTGGTCGGTCCGGGAAGCGCCAGCGCGTCGGAGATCGTGGCCGGCGCGATTCAGGATCACGATCGGGGCCTGATCTTAGGAGAGACTACCTTCGGCAAAGGATCGGTCCAGACGCTGCATCGGATTGGCAGCGACAAGGAACTCAAATTGACCACCGCGCTTTATTATACCCCGAGCGGCAGGAGTATCCACAAGTGGGGGCGAAAAATTGCGGAGAACCCGGTCTCGTCCGAGGGGAAAACAAAGCGTTCGCAGGGAATCGTCCCCGTTGAAAAGGACACGACCGCACAACAGACCTTCTTCACGGACAAAAAACGCATCGTCTATGGCGGTGGCGGCATCACCCCGGATGTGACGGTGGAATTTCCCAAGCGCTCCCAATTTTTGTTTGCCCTAGAGCGAAGAAGGGTCTTCTTCAATTTTGTGGTACATTACGCCGCGCTGCATCCGGACGCCGAATCGGATGGTATCGTGGATGACGAGATGCTCGCGGCCTTTCGGGAGTATCTCGACGATCCCGCTCAGCAGTTCGAGTATCCCACGCCCGGCGAAGCCCAGATCGAGGTGCTGGAAAAGCTGGTCGAAGAAGAAGGCTACGACGCCAAAATCAAGCAGTTGCTGGCCGATTTGAGGAGCGCACTGGAGGATGAGAAGGCCCGCGACTTCGAAAAGGGGCGGGCGTATATTCAAATGGCCCTTCGAAGGGAAATCGCCTCGCGACGGGGGGGGCTCGATGCCGGTCTGAGGGCCACCTTCCCCGAGGACGTCCAACTCCAGAAGGCCATCGAAATTTTGCAAAATCCCGCGCTCTACGCCGAGAAGATGAGCGCCTCGCCCGAGGCTCAGGCTACAGTCAGGTGAATGGTGATTGGTGAGTGGTGGCCGAAATTCGTAGTCACCGGAACCACCCTGCGAAGGGGTGAGAGTGAGAAGGTGGGAGGTCTTCCCTTCTCACTTTTTTTTCTCAGCGGTCTCCGCTGGAAGAAAAGGAGCGCCTTAGTTGAAGAAACGAGTCTTTTGTGATTTCGATGGCACCGTAGCGGTAAACGATGTGGGCAATCTGCTCTTTCGGACGTTCACGGATGGCTCCTGGCGGGAGTCGGTGGAGCGGTGGATTCGGGGGGAGATTTCTTCGCGGACGTGTCTCGAAGCCGAATGTGCGCTCGTCCGGGCCACCGAAGAGGAATTGGATCGTTTCGCCCGGGCGCAGGAGATCGATCCGCATTTCCCCGCTTTTGTGCAACAGTGCCGCGAAAACGACATCCCCGTCACCATCCTGAGCGACGGGCTGGATTTCTACATCGAACGTATTCTGGCCAAATACAACCTGAGTGACGTCCCTTTCTTTTCCAATCACCTCGTGCTGGATCACGGGAAACTGACTCCCGAATTTCCTTACTTCGACGAGGGGTGCGGCAAATGCGGAAATTGCAAGATTTTTCATATCATGCAAGCGAAGCAGCCCGATGAACACGTGGTTTACATCGGCGACGGCTATTCCGACCGATGGGCTGCAGAGAAGGCGGACAGTGTTTTTGCCAAAAAAGACCTCATGAAATGCTGCCGGGAGCAAGGCATTGCCTGCTACGAATACAGTGATTTCGGCGATGTGCTGGAAATTTTCCCCACCCTTTGAGAAGACGTTTGCCACGAAGCCACAAAGACACAAAGAAAAAGAGACCTTCTTCGTGTCTTTGTGGCTGGTTTGTGTTTTGCCCAATTTGGCGAAGAGGTAAGGCATGTCAGATAAAATCTTTACTGCGGATAACCACGGAAGAGCAACGAAAGAAAGTTCTCCGTGTGTTTCCGTGAAATTCCGTGGTGAGAGGGTTCAGGATTCGGACCCGACCGGGATCGCCTCCGCGCTCAAAATGTATGATAATTTTCTGATCTCCACGCACGTCAACGCCGACGGGGACGCGATCAGCGCGGTGCTCGTGTGCGCCGCGATCCTGAAAAAGTTAAAAAAGACGCATCGGATCGTCGTGCACGACCCGGTCCCGGACGAGCGGTACCGCTTTCTCCCGGGATTCGGGGAGATCCATTCCTTTGAGCAAACGCCCGATCCCGGTCCGGTCGGCCTGCTTCTCGCATTAGACGTCCCCACGATGGAACGTATTGGCGACGTAGCGCGTCTTCTTCCCGAAGGTGCATCCGTCCTCGTCGTGGATCATCACGAAAGCAACGAGGCGTTCGGCGAGGTGAATTTCGTGCGTCCCGAGGCCAGCTCCACGTGCGAGTTGCTCTACGAGGTGGTCTCCGAACTGAGGCTTCCCTTCGACGAACGGATGGCCACTTATCTCTACACCGGAATCGCTTTCGACACAGGCGGATTTCGTTTTTCCAACACTTCAGGCAAGGCCCTTCGGATCGCGGCGGAGATGGTGGATCACGGCGCCCAGCCGGATCGCATCGCGGATGCCGTGTTCCATCGGCGCTCGTACGAAGCGACCAAGCTTTTGGGGCAGGCGCTTTCTGCCATCGAGCTTCACCTGAACGGCAAAGTCAGCTCGATCTATCTGCCGGGAGATCGCTCCAAAGACACCGATGGATTCATCAACTATGCCCTCTTTATTGACGGTGTCGAAGTGGCGTTCTTTATGAGAGAAGAGGAGCCGGGCCGCTTCCGCGTCAGTTTTCGATCCAAAAATCGGATCAACGTCAGCCGCATCGCCGGGCGCTTCGGCGGCGGCGGCCACGGGAAGGCCGCGGGATGCCGGATAAAAGGGCAGGCGGAGGAGGTCAAGGCGCTTGTTTTGGAGGAGATCGCCAGGTATCTTTAGACCGATCGTCCTCCATTTTTTGCGTTTCCTTGTTCTGTCCCGTTAGGGACAAAATAGCTATAGCAAAATAATCCAAAAAAACATTTTCAAGTCCCGTAGGGACGACATATTTATCCGATATTTTTCCGATGCACCTTTCGTCATGATGTGTTTACCATGGTTATTTCGTCCCTCACGGGACTTGGGGAAGGTTTTCGGCAATTTCGAATGCTATAAATATTCTGTCCCTGACGGGACATCTCCCCTGCATGATTCAAAAATTCGCCCAAAATCCTCTTTTGCTTTTGTGCAACAAAGTGTCTTGGATTTCCGGTTTCAAAACGGTTTTTTCAAGAAAAGCTTGAAGCCGGGACGTATCATGCTGGACATAGTGAATGATTCAGGCAAAAGAAAAGGGGAGAAAATATGGCCGGAGAAATAAAGATGTACATTGATCCTTATGGCAATACGCTTAATTTGTGGTGGGGAGATCCGGAAGAAGCCTTTATCTCCGAGGAAGCGGAAAAGACGTATGATGTTATTGTTAAGGATAAGAGCGGCATGGCGATTGGCTTGGAAAAAATTGGTTTTTTCCCAGAAGAAATAGATCCGATGAAGTGTCTTCGGGAAAACGCTCCGTTTATGCTTGAAGCAGAAAAAAAGTGGCTCCGGGAAGGTCATTAGCCTGCTTTTTCTCCTGGTTGTTCCTCCCATTAACGAAATCCCTACCATAGGCGACTCCGTCTCTACTTACACTTTCCACAAAAGGAGGGTGCCCCATGAAGAAAAAAATCGCCATCGTGTCCACCGTCGCCTTTTTGACCATACTGGCGCTCACGGTTCCCCACTCATCGGAGGCTTCCATGATCATAGATCACACCTGCACCGACCTTTCACGGATTCCGGACGAATGGATCGATGCAGCCCAGGCGAACCTGCGGCTCCATTACGCGCATACCTCGCACGGCGGTCAGTTGACCACCGGACTTGAGTACATCGAGCGCGCGGATTTGAAATATAAGGTGGCCAAGCAAAATGGCGCGCTTCCCACCGCGACAGACGCGTTGTGCCTCTTCGACGGGCAGGAGGGAGACGCTTATATCAGTCCCGACGAATACTGGGCCTCCGAGACAGGCGTGCGGAAAACCCAGGCTGTGCTGGATCACAATCCCACGATCAATCTGTCCATGTGGTCCTGGTGCTGTCAGCAAACGCATAATACTGAAGCGGAAACCCAGCAGTATCTCGATGCGATGACCGCGCTGGAGGCGGCCAATCCGAACGTCACGTTTATCTACATGACCGGCAACGCGCAGGCGTGGCGTGGACATCATTCCTACAAGAGCGACCAGGACGGGTACAACCGCTATCTGCGGAATGAACAGATACGCAGCTTTTGCCGGGACAACGATAAAGTGCTCTTCGACTTCGCGGATATAGACTGTTGGTACGACGGGGAGCAGGCGACTTCCGAGTATAACGGCAACGTCTTTCCCAGAGAGCACGACCACTACAACGTCAATGAGGCCGGGCACACTTCCCGGGAAAACTGTGAGAACAAGGGCAAGGCTGTGTGGTGGATGATGGCCCGGCTGGCGGGTTGGGAAACGCAGGTTGGTGTTGCCGAAGAGCGGGGAGCGGCACCCCAAAGTTTTTCTTTGAGCCAGAACCATCCCAATCCCTTTAACTCCTCTACCACCATTACCTTCACGTTAGAGAGCAACTGTGCTGTTGAGCTTGCTGTGTACAACTGCAAGGGACAATGCGTCAAAACGCTGTTCCGTGGAGAAAAACAAGCGGGGACGTATACCGCCACCTGGAATGGGACGGATGAGCAGGGAGTGGTGGTCACCAGCGGGATATACTCCTGTCAGTTGAAGGGGCCCGGCGGGCTCAAAGAGACGCGAAAAATGCTTTTCCTGAAGTGAGTGGAGTGCCCCACCTAATTTGCTTGGACGGATAGGATAGGACCTCCAAGGTCTATCGGCATAAAAACATGACAAAAGCCGCCCTGAGCGAAAACTCGGGACGGCTTTCTTTTTTTTTCGGTGCGCCATTTAGACGTTTCTGGCGCTTCGAACACTTCAGATATCCCCGACTGACAGGTCCGAACCTTTCGGGAGGAAGACGGTATTTTACCGTGGGGACTTGCGCGTCCACGCTCCATGGCGGGCCGGAAAAGACTTGACAGAGAGAGGGGTTATGGTTATAATTGGGTAGAGAAACAACCGGGTTTGAATGATTTCACGAAGCGTATGTTTTTTTTCATAGACCCCTCCCCCGGCCCCTCCCCGAAACGGGGAGGGGAGTCATGCTTCCGAAGTCCAAGAAAACACGCTTCCCTTCTCTCTCCGGGGTTGAATGAATTTACGAAGCGTATATTTTTTTAGCCCCTCCCCGAAACGGGGCACTACGTTTTCGGGGGGCGAAGCAGAGAAGTTATACTTTCGAAGACCGGGTGGGGGAAGGTGTTCTCCCGAATTCAGCGAAAACGCCCTCCCCCTTCCCTAAAAGGGAAGGGGGCCGGGGGGTTAGGTGCGCTTCCAACAGACGAACAGGGCTTGAACTATGGGCATAGAGATCAGTCGCGCTTCGATCCGAAAGGGATTCAGGATATTTGCCGCCATCACGCTGGTGAGCCTGATCGCGTTGTTTGGCTTCACCTTCCGGGGGGAGAGTTTCAGCGTATTGAGGCAGATCGATATTTGCCGCCATCACGCTGGTGAGCCTGATCGCGTTGTTTGGCTTCACCTTCCGGGGGGAGAGTTTCAGCGTATTGAGGCAGATCAAGGCGTCGTATCTTTTTCTGGCCCTGTTTCTTTCCGTGGGCGACTGGTTCCTGTCCGCCTCCCGGATTCACGTGTTGGCGCGGCTCTTGTCCGATCGGATCGAATACAAAAGCTCCCTTCGGGCCAGTCTGGCGAATCTGTGCATGGCGGCGATTACGCCGTCCCAGACCGGAGGCGGTCCGGCCCAGATCCTGATGCTGAACCGGGAGGGGCTTCCGATGCCCAAGTCCATCGCGGTCGGGGTGGTTACCTTTATGTGCACGTTGGTCTTTATGCTGATTCTGGCGCTGGTCTTGTCCGGGATGGGCCTGCAGTATTTCGGAGGGCTGAAGTTTCAACTTTTTTTTCAGTATGGTTCGTGGGCCTTCGCGCTGGTGTTCGGGACATTTCTGATTTTTTTTATGAGACCCACGCTCTTCGGCATCGTGATGGATCGGGGGGTTTCCGCGTTGTATCGCGTGCTGGGGAAAGCTTACCACAGACCGCGCTGGATCCGGCGTTTATTTTACTATGCGGAGGAATGTCACGTTACGTTTTTGGTCTATTTTCGCAGAGGCAAGGGCACGTTTCTGGCGGGGGTGGGCTTGACCTTTTTGATTTTTTTTAACAAATTTGTGATCGCGTGGGTGGTTCTGAAGGGGTTGGGGCTGCATCCGGGATTGGTTCAAGTCGTGTTGATTCAGATACTCATTTTGCTGATCGTGTATTTCAGCCCCAGCCCGGGATCGAGTGGAGCCGCCGAGTTGGTGTCCGCGGCGCTGATGGCCCGGATCGTTCCACGGGAAATGCTGCCGCTCTATACGGTGCTGTGGCGTTTTTTTACGTTGTATCTCGGCGTAGGCGTCGGAGGAGCGATGCTGCTGCGCTATTTGGGCAAAGGCGGGCGGATGTTGGAGGGAGAAGCAGCAAATGGAGTAGAGTCGACGAAGGAGGAGTAACGAAATTTCTGTAAACCGAGAGCGTGGGTCTTTTGGAAAAAGGCGGAGTTTGTGCTCCCGAGTGGAAATGAGATAGGCACTTACTTGGCTTCTTTTGCTCTGTGCTTGAGTTCGTCGTATTTGACAAAAAGAAGTGCTCCTATGCTGAAGAGGAGGATCATGCCTGCCATAACATATAACCAATTCATAGCTATTCCTCCGGATGGACCCAATATGAGATAAGGAAAGTAATCACGGCAATACCTGTAACGACGAAAATTTCTCTCAGGCACTATTTCTCAGCAAAAACTTGTTTGACCGCTCCGGATCCGAGGAGCAATTTGCTGAGATCTGCGATGAAGTGGGCCAGAAAACTTCTTTTTTGGGGATGTTATAGGTCGGGGTATAACCCTTCTTGCCAAAAAAGTCAAATAGAAAATCAAGGAAACGTGTGAAAGGGATGGATCGTATGGATACTCAAGAGTCCTTTCGGACCGAGGATACATGGCGGGTGTTCCGAATTATGGCGGAGTTTGTGGATGGGTTTGAGACGTTGTCCAGGATCGGGCCGGCGGTCACGGTGTTTGGGTCCGCGCGGACGAAGCCGGGGGCGTCCGCCTATAACGAAGCGGAGGAGACGGGACGCTTGTTGGTGAATGCGGGATATGCGGTGATTACGGGCGGAGGGCCGGGAATTATGGAGGCGGCGAACAAGGGCGCCAAGGAGGCGGGCGGGACCTCGGTGGGGTTGAACATTGATCTTCCGATGGAGCAAAAACTGAATCCCTATACCACACACAGTCTGTCGTTTCGATATTTTTTTGCGCGCAAGATGATGCTGGTGAAGTATGCGAAAGCGTTCGTGATTTTCCCAGGAGGCTTCGGAACCCTGGACGAATTCTTTGAACCAGTGACGCTGATTCAGACGAAGCGCATGGAGGTGTTCCCGGTGATCCTCGTGGGACGGGCGCATTGGGAAGAATTGCTGAAGTGGATGAAAGCGCATCTTTTGGAGGGCGACTACATCTCGCCGGAAGATATGCACATCTTCGAGATCGTGGATCGGCCGGAGGAAGTGATTCAGGCGATTGAGCATTTTTATGCGGACGGGAAAGGTGAAACACAGACGTGAAACGTAAGGGAGGCATCCACCTGCGTCTTCCGGAAATTCCTCTATGGTCTCCGTATCCCAGCGGTGAGATGGTTGACGTGAAAAAAGACTTCACCACGGAATTTCACGGAAGTACACAGAAAGTCTCTTCTTGCTTTTTCCGTATTTTTCCGTGGGGTTCCGTGGTGAAAGAGGTGTTCTCTGCAGCGCCGTTTCAAGGAGGAGTGTCGTGATTCGAGCGGTGATTTTCGATTTGGACAATACGTTGGTGGACTTTATGCGGATGAAGGAGAACGCCATTGATGCGGCGGTGGATGCAATGATAGATGCGGGTTTGGAGATGTCGAAGGAGCAGGCGAAGGCCAAGCTTTACCAAATCTACGACCAGGAAGGCATCGAGTATCAAAACGTGTTCGATCAATTCCTGCAGGAGGAGTTGGGGGAGATCGACTACAAAATCCACGCGTCCGGCATCGTGGCCTATCGCAGGGCGCGCGAGGCGGCGCTGGTGCTCTATCCGCACGTGAATCTGACGCTGGTGGAACTGACCAAGCGGGGCCTGAAACTGGCGGTGCTTTCGGATGCGCCCCGGCTTCCCGCGTGGCTTCGGCTGTGCTATCTCCAACTTCAGCATACCTTCGACTTCGTGATCACCTTCGACGACACCGGTGCCCGTAAGCCCAGTTCCATTCCCTTCGAGAAGGCCCTTTCTCTGCTGCACGTTGAACCCCACGAAGCGCTGATGGTGGGAGACTGGCCGGAGCGGGATATGGTGGGCGCCAAACAGGTGGGCATCCGCACCGTTTTCGCCCGCTACGGAGACACCTTCGACACCGAGGATTCCGGAGCGGACTTCGAGGTGGACGACATCCGTGAGATCGTGACGATCGTGGATCGGGAGAACGCACAGGGAGACCCCTCATGACGGAATCCGTGGGGATTGACCTGGTAGAGGTAAAACGCATCCAAAAAGCTGCGGAGCGGAGCGGCGAGCGGTTTATGAAACGGATTTTCACGGAGCGGGAGCGCGCCTATTGCCAAAAAAAAGGCAACGAGTATGGTTCGCTGGCGGCCCGTTTTGCCGCGAAGGAAGCCGTATTCAAAGCCCTCGGAACCGGATGGAGCATGGGCGCAAAGTGGACGGACATAGAGGTGATCAACGATGCACTGGGAAAGCCGGAGGTGGTATTGCACGGGAAGATCAAGGAACTTGTGGGAACAAAGCATGTCGCCATCAGCCTGACCCATACCCGGGAATATGCGCAGGCGGTGGCTGTGCTGGGTAAACAGTAATGAATGATGAGTAATGATGAATCGCCGAAAGGATTCGCGTTGTGTAGGAGGGCAATCCTTTGCCCGACTCCGGCTGACCATTCGGAAAAGGACACCGCCGCAT
>MVCQ01000154.1 GCA_002059205.1 Candidatus Latescibacteria bacterium 4484_107 | reverse complement strand
TTCTCCGAACTGGCGGTGGAGGTCATCGCGATTCTTGGATTCCAGGCCGCGTACGGATACGTTTATCACCAAATCGGTTTGATCGTGGCGAGCTATATGATCGGACTGGCCATCGGCGGAGGGTGCTCCGTGCGATCCCTAAAGCGCTTTCGGAATCCCTTCCGTACCTTGGTGGGCATTCAGTTCCTGATCCTGATCCTGCCTCTAACGCTTATCCTGTTCCTGTCGTCTTTGCCGAAGTGCGGGGAAATCGCGCTGCTTCGCTTGTTGGGACGATTGGGCTTTCATGCTGAATCTAACGGCGCTATGGGGACTGATGCTGGCTTATCGGCGCCGGCGGTTTTGAGGCTTTCCTCCCTATCCTCTCAGAATTTTCAAGCCCATTACGGGGATACCATGTTTGTTCCCTATCCCACTTTTCATAAAAAAACTGTTGACATAGTAAGTTAGATGTCGTATTTTAGCGGCATCTATGAGGAACGAACGGCCCGTTTGCATGCCGAATAGAGCGCATTGCTGAAAGCGCTCCAAAGCACCTCAAAAACTTCAGAGCAAGGATGCAGCTATGCGGACACTCGGTATCACCCAAGCCCAGAGGCGCCTTCCGGAGCTAATTGAACAGACCCTCGGCGGGGAGGATGTTGTCATCACCGGAGACGACCGGCCACTCGTCAGGCTCGTTGCTGTCGCTGAACGCAGGCAACAGCGTCCGTTCGGAAGCGCGAGGGGGCTCATCAGGATATCCGACGACTTCGACGAACCACTTGACGACTTCCGCGAGTATAAGTGATGCGCATATTACTCGATACCCACAGTTTTCTTTGGTTTATCGCCGGTAGCGATTCACTGAGCACCCAGGCTCGCGACCTCATCGCTGATCTTGGCAACGAGGTACTTCTGAGCACGGGGAGTCTGTGGGAACTCGCGATCAAGGTGAGTATTGGCAAAATTGAGCTATCCCGACCATTCGGAGAGATCATCCCGGAACAGCTTAGCGAGAACGAAATCACTGTCTTGCCTATTGAATTGAGTCACCTTACAATGCTGACAGAGCTGCCCTTTCATCACCGTGACCCGTTCGACCGACTCATCATTGCTCAGGGCATTGTAGAGGGGTTGCCAGTGATTACCAGGGATATTATGTTTCGCAACTATCCGGTTGACATTCTATGGTGACCCGGGATGCCCGGCAATAACTCAGACCAGGAACCGCTTGCGTAAGGAGATGTCGGCGATTTTCACCTGCAACGGTTTTCACAAAAATGAAACACCAAAAAAAAGCCCCAACTCGTTATCGAGCCGGGGCCCTTTTATTTTGCGCCATTCCCTCGGTTTACTTCCGGTCAACTACCTCCTGAACGATCCGCACGCGCCACACGTCCTTTGGCTTTAAGGCCACGCTCCAATGCGGGAAGATCACCGAGCTTTGATACGCACGCTCGAAGCCGCCCTCGGACTGGGACACGGTCTCGATGGGGAACCGCCACAACTTCGCTTTCCGGTCAAAGGAGAAGCGTACGTCTATGCCCGACCATTCGTCCGTGAGCGCGATCGAGGAAACATCCGGCGCAGCTCCTGTGCTTCGCAGCGTCCGATCCCCAAAGTCCGCGTCGGGCGTGTGGTAATACCGGTCCGGGGCGTCTCCCGCCAGAAGGGATACGCCGAACTCCACGCCGAAACAAAGCGCCACGTTTTGAGCGCTTTCGTTGCGGAGGTTATATTCTATTCCAATTTCTCGCTGGCCGGCTTTCACCGCCACGGTTTTTTCGAGCAACAGAGGAATGCGATGCGCCCCCATCTGAACGCTTCCGTGGCGGCGCAGCACCACGCTTAGTTTCCCCTTTTTCTCGATGATCCCGTCTTCGTAAGGGGAGGTTACAAAATCTCCCAGTTCCTCGTATCGGCACGCGGCAAAATCCTCGATGCGGGCATCGGGCCGGATGAAGTGATCGATCAGCGCACTCCGGCGGTAAGAATCATAGTGCAGAAAGCGCTCCAACCCCTTTTCTTTGGCTCCGAGCGCATCGTGAATGCTTTTGCCGTTCTCACCACCTGCGGTCGCCACTTCGCTGTGATACGCCTCTTCACGGCGGGTCATCGTGTCCAACAGATTGAACGATTTGGGTTTGTAGTCCCACTCGAAAAGCGCGCCGCCTTCGGAGGGCTTGAAATACAGATTGTAAAGGTCGCTCTCCACGAGGATCTCCGGATAGGAGTCTTTGTCGAAGTCCGTCTTTTCGCAGGCGATCCATGACGCCTTTTTCCCTTCCGCACGATCCGCCGCTCGTTCCCCGTTGATCAGATGCTCGTACGTGGCGTGGCGCAGGAGGTTCAGATAAAGCCCGCCAAAAACGCCGTGCCAGTAAGGGCAATTGCACTGGCCCTGCCACAGTTCATCCCGCGCTTCATCTAACAGCCCCGGATCGGCTCCCTCTGATTCCAACCGCTCGATCCGGTCGCTCAGCCGCACCATCTTCTTGTGCATATTGTTGCTTTCGGGATATTTGGCGAGAAAATTTCGCCAGAATCCTCCTTTGAAGAATTTGCGAAATTCCTCCATCTTTCCGTGCGCTTCGAGAAAGCGCTCCGCCACTTTATATTCGAGGATCGTCCGGGCGGGCTGTGCCCATTCCATCATCTCGATGTACGAGGCCGTGGGGAGATAGATCCGTCCGAGCGCGCTTTCGGAGGCGAGGTATTCCGAAAAATGGATGCTGGAAATCCAGTCGCCGTGCTCCTCGATGGCCGTGAACATTTCCTCTAACCAACCCTCTTCATACACGGAGTGGAACGTGCTCGGCCAGATCCCGAATTTTTCTCCGTCGTCCGCGAAAATCGCGGCGCGCGTTCCGTCCTCCGAGGCAAAGCGGCGCAGATAGTCTATCGTGTTTTTCACCGGTGAAAAAGGAATGCCATGGCGGAGGGCTTCATTGATGGGAAAGAGTTTAAGGGAGACGCCCTGTTCCTCCGTGACGTAATAGCCGAACAGATCTTTTTTGTCCAGCCCGGCATAGCGAAAGTGCATGCCGTCTAAAATCGCGTACTCCACCCCGGCTTCGGCCATCGCTTTGGGCAGATGCGGCTCCCACACGCGCTCGGCCACCCACATGCCCTTCGGCGTCTGATGGAAAAGCGCCTCCACGTATCGGGTCAGCTTTCGGATCTGACCGATCTTGTCCCGGTCGGGGATGGCCGGCAGGATCGGCTCGTAGAATCCGCCGGTCCACATCTCGATCTGTCCCTGGTCCACCAATTCTCCGATCCGGTCTATCAATTTGGGGCGATGATCCGCGATCCATTTCAAGAGTACACCCGTCACGTGCAGTCCGATTTTCACCCTGGGATGCCGCGCCAGCACCTTCAGAAAAGGCGCGTACGCCCGGTCGCACGCCTCCTCGAACACAAACTCAAAGTTGCCGACGGGCTGATGATTGTGAATGCCCCAGAGCAGCCGAATGGTTTTCATGACAAATACTCCGCTTGGGCTAATCGCCCAGGATTTGCTCCACTAAGGTTTTAATTTGCTCTATCGTGAAGGGCTTGGGCAGGTATCCCCTGGCTCCGAGACGCATCATCTCGTCCTCTGTCTGGGCGGTGCCATAGCCGGTGATAATCATAACAGGAAGGTTGGGCGTGTGGTCCTTTACCTTTTTGAGGAAGTTCCGACCGTCCAAGTGGGGCATCATCAGGTCACAGATCGCCAGATCAAAAGCGGCTTCGTCCAGGATGTCCAGGGCCTGGTGTCCATCCTTTGCTGTAGAAACATGGTATCCAAAAACTTCGAGCGCATCCACGAGCAAATGACGCATGGATTCTTCGTCATCTATTACAAGAATTTTCTTTTTCATAAGACCCCTCTTGAATGAAAAAACGGGTGCGCTCAGGAAGGCGTTCTACCGTCGAAGCGTCCGCAAAACGAGCCGCTGGGGGTAAGTGGGCATTCCTTACCGTAATCAGGAGCGCGTCATCCATCCTCTGAGTGGGCCCCCCCTTTTTTCTTCTTGTCTGCTTCTCTCCATATTTCCATAAACTAAATGCGCCTTTCCTTATATCGGAGGGGAAGAAAGATTTCTTTACCCTATTTTTCGGAATTACACGCGCTCCCAGATGGGCGGGATGCGATTCGCACTTTCCGGTCCAAGAAGGATCGGCGTGATGCCGGTGATTTCGCAGAGATCGTTTAACGCCCGGACCCGATCTCCGGAGATACCGAGCACGTGGTTGCTTGGAAAGAGGCTCAGAAATTCATCGAAGGAGCAATCCAAACGAGCGTGCACGTGCGGCCAGGTGGGATCGGTCTGGGCATTGATCTGCTTGCGTTCATCCGCGGGAAGGTCCAAACTCCGGCCGGGGACGATCACCATATAGGGCTTCTCATCCCAGAGCCCGAGACGGCAAAACGTCATCGGGCCCGGCGCGGCATCGAATTCCACGGACGCGCCACCAGCCTTAAAGTAAAATTTGAGCGCGGGATGGAAGGTGATCTTCGCGAAATTCTCCTTCGGGTCCATACTCTGCGCCGCATAGTAGCTGGCGTGGTTGCCGGAATTGCACCAATCCCACAGATCTTTGTCGGGATGGTACAGGCGCACGTCCATAAAGAGCGTGGGGAGGCCGCCGCTGATGTATTTTAAGAGCTGCATCGTCACCGCGGCATACGCATCCGCCTCCGTCGCGCACACCGTAGGCTCTTTGGTCCCGTTCCAGTCGTACGGATCGTTGAGCAGCATCTCAGCCACGTCGCCGAGGCACACGTACTCCGTCAGTTCGCGCTGTCCCTTGAGGCCGCAGAAATCGAAGCCCTTGTCTTCGTTGACGGCCTTTATGGCCAAATATAAACGCATCTGCGTTTTGAGGGTCTCCGGCGTCAACAGTTCTCCGTCGTACCGGATCCGATCTTTTAGCAATTCCGTGAACCATCGGAATCCTGCCGCCACTTCCTTTTCATCCACCTCCTTCATCGCCTCGAGCAGCCAAAGCTGATCGATTTGACGGACGGTAGTTCCGAGCGATTTGAGCGTCGGCGTGAGATGGAAAAACCCCGTCTCCATCCCCATCGAATGCCCCCCGTAACAGCCGAACACTTCGTTTTTTATGGTGGTAGCGGCCTGGCTGGCCCGGATCCAGTCGAAAACCTGGCCCTGGGTCTTTTCGTCGGCCAGATCGCCCACGATGCGATGGGTGCGGACGCCAGCCTGACGCAGCGCGCCGTCGGTGGCCAAAAGGCCCACAT
>MVCQ01000153.1 GCA_002059205.1 Candidatus Latescibacteria bacterium 4484_107 | reverse complement strand
ACGCCCGCGCCGACTTTTTTTTCTCCCCGAACGCGCCCCCTGATCTCCCCGCTACTGAGCCGTCCGCCCGTGGAGAACGCGAAGCTGTACGATTCTTTCAGACGATTGCGGCGCTCGTCCCGCGCGCCGGTTCCCACCGTCACCACGTAAGTCCGATCCGCCTTCAGCCCGGACGGAAATTCGATCCCCACCTGCTTTCCGTTCCAATTGAAATCCAGCGTGCCCTCAGGATTGGGCGAGACAAAAGTGGCCTTCTCCACCGAACGCGGGTCCATCCGTTCGCTGAAGCTGATCTCGATTTTTTCGTCGAGGGCTACGTTCAGCGCACCACCGGCCGGCTGCGTGGCAACAATTTCGGGAGGCGTCTTATCCTCCGGCCCTCCGGGGGGAAAGCCCCGCTTGGCGCAGGAACAGAATAGAATCCACCCTACAAGGAAAATGCCAACTATCAAAGTCCAAATGACAAAACCCATCCCCCATCGCCCATCCGGGGCAGAGGGCGGATTTGACATTTGAACTTTGACATTTGACATTTTCATGTCTTTATCCCATCAGCCGCAGCAGGATCGCCTTCTGGATATGGAGCCGGTTCTCCGCCTCGTCGAAGGCAATACTCTGAGGGCCGTCCAGGACCTCGCCGGTGATCTCCTCTCCCCGATGGGCCGGCAGGCAATGGGTGACGAAACAGCCTCCTTTCGCCTCCTCCAGCAATTCCCGGTTGATCTGATACGGTTGGAAGACCTCGGCCCGGATCGCCCGTTCCTCCTCTTGCCCCATGCTCGCCCACACGTCGGCATAGATAACATCGGCCAGGCGGACGGCCTGGCGGGGATCGTGCGTAATCTCGAAGGCGGTCCCATATTCGGAGGCCAGCCGCCGCGCTTCCGCGCTGATCTGTTCGTCGGATTCATACCCCTTCGGACACGCAAGCACGAAATCCATGCCCACCTTCGGAGCCATCAGCATCAGCGAGTGCGCCACGTTGTTGCCGTCCCCCACAAAGACCACCCGCAGCCCCTTCAGGTTCGACCGATGTTCGAGCATGGTCAATCCGAAAGCCAGCGCCTGACAGGGATGCACCCGGTCCGTCAGCGCGTTGATGACAGGAACGGTGGCGTATTGGGCCAACTCCATCACGGATTGATGGGAGAAGGTGCGCGCCATAATGCCGTCCACCCACCGGCTCAGATTTCGGGCCGCATCGGGCACGGACTCCCGGGTGCCCAATTGAATGTCTTTTGGACCGAGATAGATGGCGTGGCCTCCCATCTGGGTCATCCCGGCCTCAAAGGTGACCCGCGTCCGCAGCGAGGGTTTTTCGAAGATCATCGCCAGCGTCTTGTTCGGAAGCGCGCCACCGCCTTGTTTTCCGGACTTCATCTCGAAGGCCAGCTCGAACAGGTCGGCGATCTCCTGCGCGCTCAAATCCGAGATAGATACCAGATCTTTTTTCATGCGAGTCTCCCTTGGTTCCCGTGAAACGTGAAGGGGTAGCACCCTCCGATGTCTTCTAAGAAGTTCCCGGCGTCTCCGCGATGCGAACCGCGTTTCTCAAACGCGCTCTTTTCCGATCAAAGCGGACAGAGCGATGCTGATCAGACTCACCATCAACGCTCCGAAGACACCCGTCCAGAATCCGGCTATGCTGAATCCGGCCACCAACTTCGCCACGATAAGCAGCAAAATTCCATTGATGAAAAACGTGAATAAGCCCAGCGTAAGAAAATTGATCGGAAGGGTGACGATCAGGATGACGGGCCGAATGAACGCATTGACGATGCCCAGGAGCAGGGCTGCAACGAGGATGGCCTGGGTCGAATTCGCGCGGATGTCGTCGAAAATATGCGTCACGGTGAGTAAGGCCAACGCCGTGATTCCCCATCGGATCAAAAAACCTCTCATCATTCGTCTCCTGAAAGGCAGGTATAGGTAGAGGCAAAGCTGGAGAACGGCCTTTCTTTATCTCTACCTATACCTTTACCTGTTTTTCGCTGTCTTTCCCCTGCCTTTGCTGACTCAGCTTGAGGCGCGGCTCCGCGTTCAAATTCAGATCGGAGCGCTCGCCACGCGCCAAGCGAAAGGCTCCGGACATCGCGATCATGGCCGCATTGTCCGTGCAAAAGATCGGAGAAGGGAAGCGCACACGAAATCCCTCTTGCTCCCCCCGTGGGCACAGGGTCCGGCGAAGCTCCGAATTCGCGGCCACCCCGCCGGCGGCAACGATGGTTTCGACGTTTACCAAGCGAGCCGCCTGCAAGGTCTTATTTACGAGCACCTCCACCACCGCGCGCTGGAAACTCGCCGCGATGTCGGAAAGTTGATTGGCAACAGTTTCCGGGGAGCGCTTCTCCAGATAGCGCAGCACCGCCGTCTTCACCCCGCTGAAACTGAAATCAAGACTCCCGCGCTCCAGATAGGCCCGGGGAAAATCAATGGATGCCTTCCCGGTCCGGGACAGCTTGTCGATCAGCGGGCCACCGGGATAGCCGATCTTCAACATTTTTGCGACCTTGTCGAACGCTTCCCCGGCCGCGTCGTCCCGCGTGCGCCCCATCTGCTTATAGACACCGAACTGAGGAACAAAAATCAGTTCCGTATGTCCGCCGGATACCACCAGAGCGATGAAAGGCGGCTCTATGGTATGCTCAATCCGCCCCGCAAAAAGATGTCCCTCAATATGATGAATGCCGACGAGGGGAATCCCCAAAGAAAAAGCAAGCGCCTTGGCCACGGAAAGCCCGATCAGGAGCGATCCCACGAGGCCGGGTCCGTACGTCACCGCAATCCCGTCCAGGTCCCTCAACGTGCACTTCGCTTCGTTCAGACTCCGTTCAATCATCGGAAGCGCCATCCGAAGATGCGCCCTCGACGCCAACTCCGGAACCACGCCTCCGAACGGGATATGCTCCTCCTGCGAAGAAACTACATTGGATAACAATCCCCGCTCGTCGTCCCAGACCGCGGCGGCCGTATCGTCACAGGAAGTTTCGATCCCTAAAACGAGCACAAATAAACCTCGATATCTGCGAATTAAAGAAACAAAGAACTATGACATGTCCATTGCTTATGGCTTATTATGGAATGGGGCGTAAATAACTTTCTCATTTCAAGCTTGGGTTTTGTCACGGAGAAACTTCCTGTAAAAGTAAAAGAGTGGCAAAATGAGAGGTCTCACTTTCTCACCGTCTCACTTTCTTTTCCCCCCCGGTCACCGTGCGGCGATTCGAAACGTCTGAGGACGCCACTCCAACAGCATGATTCCGGGAGGCAAAATGAATACAGGCTGAGGATTCTGCTCCTCTTCCAGCGCGACGGCGCGATAGTCCATATAGGCGCGAATGGCGTCCATAGAAAGGGACTTCAACTGATCTAACCCGCCACGGACTTTAACGTCCACGGTGGGAGGATCCAGCTTCGCTCCTCGCGGTGCGTGGGTCAGATGGATGAGCACGTCCCCTATCCATTGCTCATTGATCGCCTGAATGTCCGAGGAAACACGGACTTGCTCCGGAATGCAGACCACGTTCTCTCCCGAAGGGAAAACCACGCGGACGAGGCGATGCACATCCTTACTCACCTCGTCTAACTTCAGCGGTTTCAATGTGACGACGCGCACCCGCTTGACAAATCGCCGGGGACCCCGCACGAGCACGCTGTCGGGATCCAACCCAATCGGACCCACCTTCGTATATCCCGGAGCGGTCTTGATCGTTATATCGGCCTGAACCAGCACTTTTTTCTCCAGCAGGCGATCCAAATCAATTTCCACGGAAAGCGGGGATACCACCTCCATGGCCTCGACTTCAAGCCCCAAAGGAATGCGAACGTCCGACGCGGAGAGCCGGTACGATCGCTTCCCGATCCGGTTTCCGGTGACGCGAAGCACCACATTCACATTGGAATAACGCAAACGTAGCAGTTGCCTGCCTGTTCCTTTGAACCGAACGGTCACTGCGTCCGGAAGGGGGTTTGCGACCACCAGTCCATCGGGCACATCCTCTATCCGTTCGGATCGGAAGGGTACTGCCAAGGTATCTTCGTAAGGTTTGTCGGTCAAGACATAAAGCCACAAAAGGATCGCTAAAATAAGAGCCGCCGTTTTGGCTCCCCAATGATTTCCTAAGAACCCCTGCATGGCTTCAGCACCTCTATTTGGTGGTTGGCGATTGTGCCCTTATCATTCGGGCGGAAAAATCTTATCGCGGATGAAGTTCCGATCATCGTCCCAAATTCAGAAAGCGTGGAATATTCCACCCCACAAGCCATCTTACCCTGAAAACCCAGGTTTCCCGGACTACTTGTAGGACTTGGTAATATCCCTTCCAATAGTCACTTCCCCATTGTCAATCCTCAGATGAAATCCGCACTCCGGGTTGGTGCATACCCATGCTTTGTACCGGATGGAAGCACCATCCCTTCCATAGTCCGACAGGGGAACCAATACCCCCGTCTGGCATCTCAGGCATTCCGGAAAAGTATGTTCCATGCTTTTTTCCTCCCTTCCCTTCCTGTTTTTGGAACTCCACCCGCGAAAAGGTTCTCGTAAGCGTTCAGCGATCCGTCCGTCTTCTAAGCTTCCTTACAGGCTTCACGACAAGCGCCACATCACTTTCAATAGGTTCTCCTTTCGGCAACAATCCTACATCGGGGGGATAACGAGCATCAATATATATAGAGGAGAGAAGCAATAACTCCGTTTCACTCAAGGGGATGTTGCAACCCAGTTTTTACACCTTATGGCCAGTGTATTGACATCGTGTGTCCTGGGTGGTGATTCGCCTTTGTTCTCAAGGATTCCTTTTAATATCTTTTCGGTATACTGCTGTGCGTGGAAACAGAGGGTTCGACAAAGCTTGTTCTCTGCATTCCACAGGATTTCAATGGGGTAATCTTCCATAGCAAAATCTAACCACTTTTTCGATACAGACAAAGCAAGCTCACTTCTTTTCGTAGAGAATTTTCCCTTCCGCAAGAACCTCTTTCAGAAAGGCGCTTCCATTTTTCTGAA
>MVCQ01000152.1 GCA_002059205.1 Candidatus Latescibacteria bacterium 4484_107 | reverse complement strand
GTTGCGCCACCACCGTCGCATCCACATTGACGATCCGCGCGTTTCCCGGGATCACCCGTTCCACCACCCGCCGTAAAAGCTCGATACTCGACATCCCTTCATACGCCGGATCGAAATCCGGAAAATGCCCGCCGATATCCCCCAGCGCCAGCGCACCCAATATCGCATCGGTAATGGCGTGACACAGCACATCCGCATCCGAATGCCCCAACAAGCCTTTCTCAAACGGAATCTGAACCCCTCCAAGGATCAGCTTTCGTCCTTCCACCAGCCGGTGCACATCGTAGCCCTGTCCTACGCGTATTTCCATAAATGCTTCCTTTGATAATACGTTTGCAAGAATCTCTACGCGATTTGCACAAAGCGCCTGCGTTTTTTCTATCGGAATGCAGGCTTTGGCCTTTCATTCTGACGGGGAAACGCCTGCCCCAACTGAAAGGCCGAAGCCTGAATTCCGGACAAACGTCGGAAAATGTAAAATTGAGTCGCCGGCAGTCAGGCAATTTTGGCAATCTTCGAAATCTTGGCAATCCTGACAATTCATCCAACCTCCTTCACCTGCTCCAGAAAATCCAGCGACCGCAGTCCCCGGTGGTCCTCCGTATGGGTTGCCAGGAATTTCTTGAGCAGAGGGCGAATCTCCTCAGCCAGCCAGGACGAATGCTTCAAAGCCCGCACGCGATCCGGGTGCGCACGCTGGAGGTGAAAAAGAAACTTGGCCGTCCCCATGTGGATGAGATGACGCTTGGCGCCTTCGTCCGCGCACCGCTCACACAACGTGCCCCCGAGCGCAAAACTGAAAGCCACCTTCGCCCCCTCAAGAGCCGCTCCGCATCGGACGCAGGTTCCGAATTCCGGACGATACCCCAAAAAAGCCGCTAAGTGAAGCTGAAACCGCCACAGAAATTTTTCCGCATCCGCCGCCACGCCCCCCTCGATCCCGCCGAGCGTCTCCACCAACGCCCGGAACAGGGGACGATTCGGATCTTCCCCCGTGATCAGCCGATCCATCAATTCGCACACCGCGCTGGCGTAGGTAAGCGTACTCAAGTCGGATTTGATCTTCGGGAAAGCCGCAATTAGGTCGCACTGGCTCAAGGTGTGCAGATCGCGCCCTTCCTTCCGATAGAACACCACCGCGCTGTGCGTGATCGGCTCCAAACTCGCGCCGAACTGGCTTTTGGGCCGCCGCGCCCCCTTAGCCACCACCTTGAGCTTTCCAAATCCAAGCGTATACAACGTGACAATCCTGCTCGTCTCCGACCATTTGATGCTTCGGAGCACCACCGCTTCTGTTTTGCAAAGTGCCATTTCAAGATCACAATCCGCACCGCAAAGGCGCAAAGGACGCAAAGACAAGCAAGTATAGGTAAAGAAAACATAGCGCGGCAAAGCCGCAAACAAAGCCCAAAAGCTATGGGACACGGATTCCACGGATTCCACGGATCAAACCAAATACGCATATCTGAAAATCCGAACAATGCTTACCATCCAGCTCTTCTAAAACTTTGTCAAAAAAACAAGATTTTGCGGATTAGTAGTACAGAGAGGAGCAGAGAAAAACAGAGAAGTTCTCTACCTCTTCCTCTAACAGTGTTTCCCCTTTGCGCTCTTCGCGCCTTTGCGGTGAGAAGTCTAAAGTTTCACCAACCAATCGCGCATCGCCGTGGCAATGCCGAAGTAGATGATCAGTCCGATGACGTCATTGGACATCGTAACAAAAGGGCCGGTGGCAATGGCCGGATCAATGCCCAGTTTTTTGAAGGCAACGGGCACGAACGTCCCCATCGTGGCCGCCACCGTGATCGCCGACGCCATCGCCACGCCCACCACGATCCCCAACGCCGCATTGCTCTCCCAGAACAGCGCGATCAGCCCGACTGATCCTCCGCATACCAGCCCCATCACTATGCCCACCCGAAGCTCCCGAAAAAGCCGCTTCCAGATCTCATACGCGCCAATCTCCCCCATAGCCAATCCCCGCACGGTCAGAGAAGCCGACTGGATGCCGATGTTGCCGCCCATCGCGGTGATAATGGGGATGAAAATGGCCAGAGGCAGAAAAGACGAAAGCGTGCCCCGGAACGCACCGATCACCGATCCCGAAAGCACGCCGCCGATGAGGCTGATCAGGATCCACGGCAGACGCACACCTGCCACCCGGAACGCGGAATCCTCCCGGATCGCCTCATCTCCGGTTCCGGCCATGCGCCGAATATCCTCCGACGCCTCCTCCACGACCACATCCACAATGTCGTCTATGGTGATGCGTCCCACGAGGCGATCCATCTCGTCCACCACCGGTACAGACACCAGATCGTACTTTTGCACCACGTGGGCCACGTCCTCCTGATCCATCCCCTCCGGCACACGTACTACGTCCCGCTCCATCACGTCGGCGACCCTGCGATCCGACGGGCTCCGCAACAGACGCGCCAACGGAAGCACGCCCTTCAATCGTCCTCCGGAGTCCACCACGTACACGTTGTAAAACTCCCCAATCTGGTCAGCGGCCCGCCGGATCGCCGCGATGGCCTGCGCCACGGTAGCGTCCTCGTGCACGCTCACGATCTCCATCGCCATCAGACGACCGGCCGTGTCCTCCTCGTGCCCAAGCAGTTCCTTGACATCCTCCGAATCCTCCTCGCCGATGGACTCCAACACCCGCTCCGCCAGCTCGTCCGAAAGCTTCGCCACCACCTCCGCCGCATCGTCGGACTCCATGCGATCCACGATCCGCGCCAACTTCTCCGCGCCGATCTCGGCGACAAGCCGCTCCCTGATATGCTCGTCCATCTCCGCGAGCACCTCGGAGGCGGAGGCGTGATCCAACAAACTGAAAAGATAATCCGCCTCCTCCGCGTCTAAGTGCTCCATCAGATCGGCCACGTCGGCCGGATGCATAGGACGCAGAAGATCGAGGAGCGGTGTGCTTTCCTTGCGCTCGATCATCTCTTGCACCCGCTCGATCACCTCCTGCCCATCTTCGATGGACTGCTGTCGGGGTTGCTCGTTCACGGTCGCCTTTCCTCGGTTGCAATCGGTGCGGGTTGTTTGATCTCGATCTCTATGGGAGACGCTTCCGCCGGGGAGACCGCTCCCCCTGAGATCACCAATTTCAAAGCCTCCTCAACGCGCATCCGGAGGGGAACGATTTCATCCTTAGGGACAAAGAGCAGAAAACCGGACGTGGGATTGGGCGTAGTGGGCACGAATACGCCGACCACGTCTTTCGCGGTCTGATGTTGCACCTCTCCCCGCGGTTCCGAAGTAACAAAAGCAATGCAATATACGTTCTTGCGGGGATATTCGATCAGAACGGCCCGCTGGAAGATCACCTTCTTCCCGGAGAGAACCGCCTGACTGATCTGCTGGATGGCAAGGTAGATCCGGTTCATCAGCGGAATCCGACTCAACAAACGATCCCCGGCCCGCAGCAACCCATGCCCCACATAGTTGCGGGCAAGCATTCCCGTCAAAACCACCACCACGATCAGCGCCACGAATCCCAATCCTGGGAAAGGACGTCCATGCACGCGGAGAGGCTCCCACAGCCCGAAAAAACCATCTAATATCCCGTCTATCCTAAGGAAAAGCTGCCAGAAAATGTAGATCGTAAGCCCCGCCGGCGCGGTAACGAGGAGTCCCGTGACGAAGTCCCGTCGGAGCCGGGTGGAGAAACTCAAATGCTCGCTGTCTTTTTTGTTTTTGCGCATAGCGTCCCTGGTGAGTGGTAAATAGTGAGCGGTGAGTGGAAATCCCTCCAGCAATCACCATCACTGATGCCCACTGATCCGCCGCCGGTGCGGACAGGGAGATGGGATCAGTGTCATCAATGGAATCATCCGTGCCATCAGTGTTTCTTCTTCGGGGGCTGCACCTCGAAGATTGTCTCCCCTTTCTTGATCATACCGTACCGCTCGCGCGCCTGCTTCTCGATAGTATCCATGTCGGTCTCCAAAAGAAGCCGCTCCCGTTCTAAGAGCGTCCGCTCCTCCTCTAAAGCCGAGATCTCCTTTTCAAGGGTGGCGACCCATCGCTTCAAATGCCAGATCTGATAGAGGCCGTTGTCCCCGCCGACGAAGATATACAGCACGAACGCCAAAAGAAGAAGAAAAAGAAACCGTTTGATCCTTCTTCCCACCGCGGCCTTCGACATGGAGCGAGACCTATTGGCGTATAGACGTTTCTTTCTCATAACGATTCAAAAACTCCCAAATCGGTGCGTGACAGCGGCGCGTCAACTCACCACTTAGCAATAACCAATCACCAATCCCAAGCATCACACCGTAACCACATCCATCCGGTTCGGATCATCCGTCCCGATCCGATGATCCTTATCCGCCGCCGTGGCGATATACGTGGGTTCTCTAACGGGAGAGGCCTCCCTGAGCGCAGGCAATCCTTTCTCCGCCCGCTTGCGCTCGATGATTTGCCAACCCGTGTAGTCTAAGGCCACCGGATCCAGACCGAACAACAGCCCATTGAACGGCCAGTTCCACTGGGGCATATAGGGCGGGCCGCCTTCATACTGCCCGGTGATCCCATCCACGATCGTCAGCACGGTCTTCTCTCGGATGATCGGAAGGACGTTGAGATCCGCGATGTACGGATCGCCTGCGCGGTCGTGATATTTGTTCGGATTGTGGATCGCCCCAAAAAAATTTTTCATCCCCAGCGTCACACCGCAGATGCCGTGATCTTTCAGCACCGGAAGATTGATGATTTTGGAGCATTGATCCACGAGAATCCGGCTGAACAAACTTCCCACCTCCCGGTATCCGATCAGCCGGTGGTGGTAGCCCACCGCATCCGTTCCGTAGCATTGCACCTCGTTCCCACCGATGTTGATCCTGTATCCGGCGTGCTCTAAGTGACTGTTCATCCGGTCCCAGATAATGATGCGCTTCCGCTTCACACCGACCCGCTCCAAACGCGCCGCAATCGCCCACACGAGTGCCAAATGGGTGGACATGCGCCTTCCGGACAGGCCATTCACCTTTAGCCCCACCGTATCC
>MVCQ01000151.1 GCA_002059205.1 Candidatus Latescibacteria bacterium 4484_107 | reverse complement strand
CTCCTCGACGCGCTCGTCTTCGTTTAGAGACACAACCTCCGTGCGGGTGCGCGCGCCCCCGACTTCCTTTTTCACCCTGAAGTGAACGTCCGCGAGTGCGGCGATCTGGGGCAGATGCGTGATGGAGATCGTCTGACGGGATTGAGAGAGCAAGTGCAGCTTGCGTCCCACAGCTTCGGCGATCCGACCGGAGATGCCGATGTCAATTTCGTCGAAGACGCATGTGGAAATGGCGTCTCCTTCGGCCAAAATGGATTTGAGCGCGAGCATAATCCGGGAGATCTCGCCGCCGGAAGCGATTCGGGCCAGGGGCATGCGGGCTTCCCCCACGTTGGTGGCGATGTAAAACTCGCCGGCCTCGATCCCTTTTTCGCCCGCGCGGAACCGTTCTCCGTTGATTTGGGCCAATCCCTCCGGATCCGTTTCCGTGGTTAAACGCACCTCGAACGAGGCGTCCGCCATACCCAAATCTTTCAATGCCTCTTCGATCTTCCGGCTCAGTGGGTCGGCGATCTTGTGTCGTTTTTTTGAAAGCCGGTCGCATCGTTCGGAAAACGCGGTCGTGGCCTCGGCGATGCGCTGCCGCGTAGCCTCGATCTGCACCTCCAGATTCTCCACGCTTTGCAGTTCGTTTTCGAGAAAGGTTTTACGTTCCAGCACCGCCTCTAACGTGCCTCCGTATTTCTTCTCGATCCGCTTCAAAAGGGCCAACCGTTCGCGCACCTCCTCGAGACGGCCGGGGTCGCGCTCCATGCCATCGGCGTAATTCCGGAAAAACGCGGCCAGATCCTCGATCTCGTACACGACTCCGCGATAGGTTTCCATCCGTTCCGTCAACTGTGTATCGTCCCGAACCGCCTCCTCTAGAAGATGTTCTCCGGCTCCGAGACGATCCGCGATGGAATCATCGCCGTCGTACAAAAGCTGGGACAGCGACAGCGCCGCCTGTATCAGTTGTTCGCTGTGCTCTAAGAGTGTGCGCTCGTGTTCGAGTTGGACGACTTCACCGGGCTGGGGATCCGCCTCCGCGATCTCCCGGAGTTGAAAGGCATACAGTTCTCTTCGTTGTTCCGCGGCTTCTTTGTGATTTTGGAGCGCCTCCAAGCGCTCATTCCATTCCAATAGCTTCCTGTAAGCCGCTCCCGTCTGTTCCACCAGGGGTTCGAGCCCGCCGAAGCGATCCAGAAATTCCAGATGGGTCTCCACGCGCAAAAGCGCCTGATGGTCGTGCTGGCCGTGCAGGTCCACCAACAGATCGCCTATGGATTTGAGCGTGCGCACGGTGATGGCGCGATCGTTGGCGAAGCAGCGCCCCCGCCCCCCTGCTTCGATCTCCCGCCGGAGGATCAATTCGTCTTCTATTTCCACGCCGAGGTCCGCGATGGCCCGGATCACCCGGTCGTTTCCGGCGAGATGAAAAAGGCCTTCCACGAGGGATTTTTTCGCTCCCTTGCGCACCCCCTCCGAACGGCTCCGCTCCCCGAGGATCAGGCTCAGCGCTCCGATCAGGATGGATTTGCCTGCTCCGGTCTCCCCGGTGATCACGTTGAAGCCCTCGCCGAATTCGACTTCAATGTCCTCGATCAGTGCAAAATTCTGGATGTGCAATGCGCGGAGCATAAGCGCCCTCAATAGCAATGAATAATGAGCAATTCCCTTCTCCCCCTCCCCGAATTGGGGCGGCTGGGGGGAAGCATTGTTCATTGTTCATTACTCATTGCTCATTGTAAAAGTCAAAGGGCGAAGAACGAAAGACGAAACCGCTTATCTCTCACCCTTCGCCCCAAGTGTTTCAAGCCTCGAAACCGGCCGACGGATCGGACGAATGAACTGTCCGACGGATCGGACGAATTGGCATCCCTATCGCAGGTGTGAATCTTTCGCCGCTTCGCCCGTTTCCGCGATACGCTGGTCGGCTCAAGGGCATTGCTTCTTTCTGGCGCCCTCGTACCACTGCGACTGCCGTTTCAGGAGTTCCGCTGCATACGTGTCGAGCGCGATTTGCACCGATTCACCGATCTCTGCTGCGTTCCGCTTGATAATCTCAGCCTTGGAAGCAGCGCCCTTGTAATCCTCCCTATTATAGGCCGCATCGGCATCGGAGAGTCCCTGTTCTACCTGCTCCAGATCCGATTCGAGCGTGCCGAGATCGGCCTTCTTAGGGGCATTCGCAATCTGTTCCTTGACCCCGGCCACTTCCGCTTTCGCCCCGGCCAATGCTTCTTCCGCCTTAGCCTTCGCTTTGGCCTTGCTGGGCCCCGCAGCCGCCTTCGCCGCATCCGCCTTTTCTTTGGCCTGAATCGCAGCGGTTTTGGCCAGCTCATACTGCTTGCCGGTTACCTTGGCTTCCGCATCCGCCAACGCCTTCTGTGCCGCTGCGAATTGACTCGCGGCATAGACGTCGGCCTCTGCGGCCTTCGCGGCCTGGATCGCAGCCTTGGCCGCATCGATCTCCAACGTCGGCGGCTTGGCGCACCCGGAGATCAACAGAAACAACACCAGAACCGAACAAACCGTTAATATGCTCTTTATCCGCATTACGTAGTTCACCTCCCTTCCTGATTTCGATGGATGATGGGTGTTACTCGTTAATTTTTGGAAATACCTCTAAGAGTCCTTACGGTTTAATATAACCTTACAATCCCTATTTAGCAAGCCTTTTTTCCATTCCCAAAACGCCCGATCCGATCCGAATCGAATCCATCCCGACTATCCCGATCCATTTTGATAAAGCCCATCCGACACGTTGCGCCAGACGTTCTCGATGGCCTCGATCACACCGATTCTGTCCGACTCCAGGATATGCTTCCCCCGCGCCAGGCTCCGGCTCACCTCCGGATCGTACGGAATGCGCCCGACGCTCTCCACGCCCCGATCCCGACAGAAGGCTTCGATCCGGGCGGTGTTCCGCTCGTGGATGTCAAACTTGTTGACGCAGACCCGGGCCGAAATCCCGAAATGAGCCGCCACGTCGAGGACGCGCTCCAGATCGTGCATACCCGACAACGTGGGTTCGGTCACCGCCAACACCGCGTCCACGCCACTGATCGAGGCGATCAGCGAGCATCCGATGCCCGGGGAGCCGTCAATGATCGTAAGGGCCTTGTTTTCCCTCGTCCTGATCTCCCGGGCTTTGTTGCGAAGCGCCGTGATAAACCGCCCGGTCCCGCTCTCGCCGATGTGCATCCGGGGATACACAAAAGGCCCGTAAGCCGTCCGTCCAACGAGCACCTGCCCCAGCGTTTTAGGAAGCATCTCGATGGCATCCGACGGGCACACCAGCGTGCAGACCGCGCATCCCCGACAGAAGAGCGGACTCACCCAGAACTCGTCGATGGCGCGAAAGACGCACGCGGTCTCACATTGGCCGCAGTACGTGCATTTCTCCGGGATGATCCGGGCGACCTCGCCGCCTCCGACGTCCTCCTGTTCGACGAACTCCGGACGCATCACAAGACGCAAGTCCGGCGCATCCACGTCCGCATCCACCAGGATCGCCTCCCGGGCCAGCGCCATAAAGGCCGAAGCGAGCGTGGTCTTTCCCGTCCCGCCTTTACCGCTGATGATGGTGAGTTGTTTCATAGTTTAACCTATACCACGGAGACACGAAGAAAAAGACACGTGAAACGTGAGGGGGGGGGAATTTGGCATTTTGCATTTTGCATTTTGCATTTTGCACTTTTTGCTCTTTCTATGCGCACCGCTCCTGAACGGCTTTCCAAAGCCCCTGAAAAACGGGAATCCATTTTGCATCCTGGCGGACCAGCGGGATGCCCCGGGCATAGCCCTTCGCGATCTCCGGATCGTGCGGGATCTTCAGCAGGACGGGGATTTCGTTGTCGGCGCAGAAACGCGCCACTTCGTCGTCGCCGATGCCATCCCGGTTGATGACCACGCCGAACGGAACGCCCAACATTTCCAATGCCTTGCCCGACAACTTCAGATCGTTCAGACCGAACGGCGTAGGTTCTGTGACGAGAAGGCAAAAATCCGCATCCCACACCGACGTGAGCACCGCCGGACCCACACCCGGTGCGCAGTCGAGGATGTTGATCTCCTTGCCATCCTGCGCCTCTTTGATCTGACGGATGATCGGCCCGACTGCCTGCTCGCCGACGTGCAACTGCCCTCCGTAGAACCGAAGCGTGCCCGTCTCCCCAACCTTGATCCGTCCGACTTCGCGCTCCCCCTTCGAGATGGCGTCTTTGGGGCACACGAGAAAGCATCCTTCGCACGAACGGCATAGTTCCTCAAAAAACACGAGCTTCCCGTTGGCCACGGCAATCGCGTTGAAGCGGCAAAAGTCGGCGCATTGACCGCAATAGTCGCAGCGGGCCAGATCAAATACGGGGACGGACACTTGAACCGTCCTCGTATCGCTAGTTCGGGGAAGCAGGAAGAGATGCGCGTTTGGTTCCTCCACGTCGCAATCCAGAAAATGCACCGGCTCCTTCAGGCTCAGAGCCAGGCTGACCGCCACCGTCGTCTTTCCCGTGCCGCCTTTGCCGCTGACTATGGCCAATACGAGGCCCGGATGGAGCTTCTTCCTGGAAGGAACGGTGATTTTCTCCTCCGTTCCCCCCTCCGGGATCGTGGGTTCGCCGGATTGCCCAAGCCGCTTCAGCACCTCGTCCGTGATCCGGCGGATCAGCCGCTCCAGATCCTCCGGTTCGGAGACCGCCTTCGTCTCCGTCGCGCCCTCAGCCTTCCCGGATGGTGACGGAGCCAACTGGCAGGCCGAACAGTCCGCAGCGGAACACGTGGCGGGACAGGCGATGTTGGGCTCCGAGGCAAAAGAAGCATTCCCCTGAGCAAACGTTCGGATCGCATCCGAAGCCAGTCCCGTTACGCCCGTCACCACCTTAACCCCGAGACGAGACAACGCATCGAAGGCATGGACGCCGCATTCACCGGTGAGCACGACCTCCGCACCCTCGCGCGCCACCAACTCGGCGGACTGGATTCCGGCCCCCAAAAGGGCCTCCAGATTGGGATTGCGGATCGCTTTGACCGCCATCGTATCCGTGTCCACGATCAGAAAATACGCCGCCCGTCC
>MVCQ01000150.1 GCA_002059205.1 Candidatus Latescibacteria bacterium 4484_107 | reverse complement strand
GATGTGCAACGCGAGACGAAGAACCGGTCCGGGGCAGCAAAGGGGAGAAGGGGGGAAGCTGATAGCTGATAGCTGACAGCTTCCGTCCTAAATCACCCCCAACTCCTTCCCCACCTTCTCAAAGACCTCCAACCCCTTATCCAGATCGTCCCGGGTGTGGGCGGCGGTGTTCATCACCCGGATGCGGGCCTGACCGCGCGGCACGGTGGGAAATCCGATGGCCATGGCGAATACGCCCTCCTCGAAAAGCCGGGCCGAAAACTGCTTGGCCAGGGGAGCCTCACCCAACATGACGGGCACGATGGGCGTCTCGCTGTGACCGGTGTCAAAGCCCAGTTTTTTCATCTCGCCTTTGAAGTACCCGGTGTTTTGCCACAGCTTGTCCACCAACTCGGTGGAGGCCTCCAGCAGATCCACGGCGGCGAGGCAGGCGGCGGTATCGGCCGGGGTGACCGCGCTGGAAAAGAGGAAGGGCCGCGCCCGCTGCCGCATATAATCTATAATGACCTTCTTGCCTGCAACGACGCCGCCCACCGCTCCGAAGGCCTTGGACAACGTTCCGATTTCCACGTCGAACCCGCCGTGCAGACCGAAGTGGTGCACAATGCCCCGCCCTTTTCCCAACACGCCCTCGCCATGGGCATCGTCCACCATCGTCATCAACCCATACTGTTCGGCGACCGCGTAGAGCTTGTCCAGGGGGGCGATGTCGCCGTCCATCGAGAACACGCCATCGGTAACCAGCAGGCCCCGGCGGTAGTTCCCGATGTGCTCCCGAACCACCCGCTCGCAGTCGGTCGGGTCACAGTGCTCGTACACAATGATCTTGGCCCGCGCGAGACGGCACCCGTCAATGATGGAGGCGTGATTCAGCCGGTCGGAGAATATGACGTCGCCCTTGCCCACGAGGCATGGGATGGCCGCCAGGTTGGCGCACAGCCCCGACTGGACATACAGCGCGTCCTCCACCTCCTTGAACCCGGCCAGCCGCTGCTCCAATTGGAGGTGCAGGGACTGCGTGCCCGCGATGGTGCGCACCGCCGCCGGTCCCACGCCCCACTCCGAGATAGCCTTTCGGGCCGCCTCTTTGATTTTGGGATGGTTGGCCAGCCCCAGATAATTGTTGGTGCAGAAATTGAGCGCCTTTTTGCCGTCCACCATTATCCAGGCATCGGCCGGAGACTCGATGGTGCGGATATGGATGAACAGTTTCGATTCCTGTAAATTCGCCATCTCCTCGCGAAGGAAGGCCAGTTTATCCTCTGCCATTTTTGTTCCTCCTTCTCTTCTTAGCAATTAAAAGCCGAGCTAAAGCTGGCACCGGGAAGGACACTAACTCCCTGAAGGGACTGCGCCCCAGGCTCTTTAGGGGCTTTTTGCCGTTGCCAGTGCCGAGTTTACTCCGGCTTTTACGGAGCAACTAAAATCTCTGGCAAATAGCACTAAGCGCTCTCTTTGCCGAAGTCAAATCGCTCCCAAGACAGATCTGAAGCCTGATAGACAACACCGCCAAAATGACGGCTGATCCGCACGTTGAGTCGGACCCGCGATTCCTCGGGATGTTCATCATAAGCGCGGACTTCCGCCTCTACCTCCCGGCGTCGGCCGAATCGCACGAGGAGGGGCTGGCCCGACATCCGGCTCCAATAGCAGACTTCCACCATGGCGGGCTTCGCTTCCCGTCCGATCAGCCGGGCTTCCTGGCGGTTCGGCAACAGGGGGTGAAACTCGTAAAGTAATCCCTTAAACAGCGCGTCTAATTCCTCCAGCCCTCCGCTGGCCAGAGTCTCCTGGATCTCCTGAGGCGAAAATCCTCGGATGAGATCCCTGAGACCCGATCCGCGCCTCCTGCGCTCCATAGCCACGCTCTCGGCCTCCTCTACGGCCTGCTCGATCAACCGACAAAATCGGACTTGATCGTGGGTTTGCTTCTCCGTAAACTCGAAGACGTTGTACTGCTTGAATGCGTCCCTCGTCATCCGGATCGTGCCGAACGCGGTGATGACGATCACCCGGGTGCCCTCATTGGCCTGAGCTATTCGCTTGACCACCTCGATGCCGTCCTGGTTGCCCGGTTGGTTATCCACTAGCCGGATATCCACGACGGCCGCATGAAAGAAGTGGCGGTCCAGCAGGTCCAAAGCTTCCGGCAGGCTGTCGGCGGCCCAGACCCGATAGCCTTCTTTTTCTAAGACCTTCTGATACAGCTTTCGCCAGGTCGCCTCGTCCTCGACGATGAGGACCTTGCCCTTGGTTCCCATTGTTTTTGTCCTTTCCGAATATCCAACACCGAAGCACACCGAAGCACACCGAAAAACCTGGGTTTGGGGTTCTTCAGTGTGATTCCGTGTTTTTTGGTGTTCGATTAGGTCGATTCTCCTTTTATTGGGCTGAATCGACTAAGCGGTTCAGCGCTTTTCCCCACAAGAGCCGGACTGAAGTCGGCACTGGAAAAAGCAGGAAGTCCTTGAAAGGACCTAAAATCCCTTCAGGGAGTTTTCGGGGTTCCCAGTGACGGCTTTCAGCCCGTCTATTATCCTAGCCTTACGCCACCGCCACCGGCAGCTTGACCACAAACTTGGAACCCTCTCCGCTTTGACTTCGGAAGTCAATGGACCCGCCGAGGCCCTCCAAATAAAGTTTGGCCCACCACAACCCCAGGCCGTGAGAAACCCCCCTGTCCTTTCTGGTAGAAAAATAGGGTTTGAAAATTTCGCCATGCAGATAGTCGGGGATACCCCGTCCCGTATCCGCAACCCATAATTGGATTTCCTTGCTCCCATCTATCCCCTCAGCGCCGACCTCCAACGTACCGCCGTCGGGCATCGCCTCCAGCGCGTTGCTGAGCAGATTGGCAAGCAGACTAACCATCTGCCGGTTCGCCTGAACCGGAGGGAGCGGATCGCCTATGTTCTCGATCAACCGCACGGAGGACGGAATCGCGATCCCTTCTAAGGCCGCGCGAAAAAGGGATTTTAAGTCCACCGGTTCCACCTGGATTTCCTGAGCATCCCGCCTGAGCTGCCCGATCATGTCCATCACCTTCTCCGCGTTGGCTTTGATCTCTCCCAACGCCTCGCTCAGCGCCGCCTCCTCCCGCAGCACATTGCCGCTTTCGTTTTCAACAAACTGGATCCAGGCGCGAATGGCACCCATGGGATTGCTCATCCGGTGTACCAGGTCGCCGTACAGCTCCCCGATGGCAGCCAGCTTCTCCCTTTGACGGGCCCGCTCGATCTCCTCGTACTGCTGCGCATTTCGGACGGCTATGGCGGCCTGTCCGGCGAGCGCCATCAGCAACTCCTCGTCGTGCCGGTCGAACGCGTTCCCCTCCCGGCTCTCGATGTTTATGACTCCGATGACCTTGTTCTTTTCGATCATGGGAACCACCAACTCACTGCGCATCTCCTCGCCGAGATATTTTTTGTACAGCGGGGCGAATTCCCCCTGCCCGACATCGGACGAGAGGATGGGCTTTTTTTTCAGCACGGCCAGACCGCTGACGCAATCGGCGATCTTCACCTTTGTGCCCCGAACTTCCCGGCCGGTGGTGGCCTCGATGATCAGGTGATCCCCGTGGGTCAGCAGCACCTGCCCGAACTGAGCGCCGATGAGATCCAGTCCCCGCCTGAGAATCAGATTCAGCACCTCATCCACCGCAAAGACCCGGTCGAGAATCTCGGTCCCGATCTCTCGTAGCGCTTCGATCTCCTTGTAAAGCCGGGCGTTCCGGATCGTGATGGCCGTCTGGGCCGCCAGCGCAGTCAGCAATTCCTCGTCGTGCCGATTGAACGCCCCGGCCTGATCGCTTTCCACATTCAGCACTCCGAAAACCCGCTCCTCCTCTAAGAGCGGCACCACCAGTTCGCTCCGCATCCCGCCTCCGAGGACGGGCTTGTACAGGGGGGCGAATTCCCCCGCCCGCACGTCGGACAGTTTGATGGCCCGCTTCTCGAGGACGGCCAGGCCGCAGACGGAATCATGCACCTTCACCCGGAACCGGCCCACTTCTTCCTGACCGGTGGTGGCCATGACCATTAGATCGTCCCCATCCCGCAGCAACAATTGCCCGATGCTGGAGCCGATCAGTTCCAGACTGGTGGATAGAATCTCGTCCAAGATGTTTCCCATATCGAAGTTGCCGCCGAGGATCCTGCTCTCGATCTGCCGCAAAGCCTCCGTCTCTTTGGCCAGCCGGGCGTTTCGGATAATGATCGCCGCCTGATCGGCCAGCGCAGCCAACCGCTCCTCGTCCGCGTGGGTGAACGCATCACGCTTTCTGCTTTCCACGTTGAACACGCCGATGACTTTGCCCTCGTCCGAGATGGGAATGACCAGCTCGCTGACCATCTTTCCTTCGGCGGGAACCTTGTAGAGTCTGGCGCACGTTTCATTCCGCCCAATGTCGCCGAAGTTCAAACGCCTTCGCTCCCGTGCGGCGATCCCGCTCGCGGAGTCTTCGATGCCGAGGACGCGCTCGAGATCTCTTTTATTGGTAGCAGCCCGAATGACGAGGCTGTCCCCTTCGGCCAGCAACAACCAGCCGCTGTGGAACTCGATCAATTGCGAGGCCCAGCGCAGGATCAGGTCCAGCACGGCATCTAAGTCCTGCGGGCGTTTCAGCGTCTCCCGCTGGATGTCGCGGAGGGCTTTCAGTTCCGTGGAAAGGGTGTCTGTTCTCATTATCTTTCTTCTCTCATTGTCTTTTTTCTACGAATTTTTCCGTGGTCCGTCATCAAAAAGTTCACGACTTGAAATCGTGGGCTACCGGCTACGAGCTATGGTCTGATCTCATACACCGCCATCGCCTCCGTCCGCTCGTATCTTGGGATGCGGACCAACCACCACTCAGGCGGTTTTTCCTCCACGATTTTCCCGGCGCTGGTCTGCTCGCAGATCGTGGCGAAGGACTCCTGCACCTCCTCCCGATCCTTGGCTGCGTTATGCAAACTCACCTGCCGATCATAAGTGATTGATCCTACCTGCACCCCGGCCGCATATCGGATGGCCTCGGCCCGTGCGTTCTCCAAGGCCTGCCGCCTGGCTTCCTCCGGCGTGATGTTGA
>MVCQ01000149.1 GCA_002059205.1 Candidatus Latescibacteria bacterium 4484_107 | reverse complement strand
AAGACTTCCGAAGTTTCGGAAACTTCGGAAGTCTGGTTGATTATGTAGCCTGGATTATTCATGAATTCGGCGAAAATTCTCCTTTGTTCTTGTTCAGCGAGGCATTGTGGATTTCCGGTTTCAAAACTGAGTTTTTAAGCAAAGCCTGAAGTTGGGCGTATCACCCGAGATTTGTGAATAATCCAGGCTAAAGCTTATACCCGATCTTTCTCAAAAATGCCCTCCGCACCTGCACATCCTCTTCGCTCTCCACGCCCTTCGGAGGAAACCCGTCTATCACGCCGAGGAGACCTCGCCCCTGTTCGGTCTCGGCTACAATCGCCTGAACGGGATTGGCGGTGGCGCAGAAGACCGAGCAGACCTCCCGGCACTGCTTGATGCCGTTGAGGACGTTGACCGGAAAGGAGTTGCGAATCAGGACCACGAACGTATGCCCGGCTCCGAGGGCCTGCGCATTTCGAATCGACGCCGCCTTCAGCGCATCCTCGTTTCCCTCCGCGCGGATCAGACACGGGCCGGACGCCTCGCAGAACGCCAGACCGAACCTGATCTCCGGCACGGCGTTGACCATCACCTCATACAAATCCTCCGCGGTCTTGATGAAATGCGCCTGACCTAAAATGAGATTGGCGTCCTCCGGGATCTCCATTTGAACAGTTTTGAGTTCCATACTATCCTCCCATGTAGAATGTTCGTAGATTTTTTTACGTTCCTGTTTTTCTCTCATACCCCCTCGTTTGAAGCGCAAGGGTGCGAACGTATTTCCCCGATCCCCGATCCCCGATCCCTGCATGACCGCTTACGCGCATTTTATAATAACCCATCCGACATGGAAATGCAAGGATTTTTTTCAGAGATTCTGGCAAGCCCTCCGGGACCCTCCACTTTTAGCTTGACCGGAGGCGCAAAACTTTGTATATTTACAACGCCCTTAGTTTTGTGCCGAAGTGGTGGAACTGGTAGACGCGCGGGACTCAAAATCCCGTGAGGGCAACCTCGTGTCGGTTCGATTCCGACCTTCGGCACCACAGTGATTTTTAGAAAAAGGAAAGCCCTTCAGCGTACCGATTGAAGGGCTTTTTTCTTTTTTAGACGACCTGGATTTCGGAATTCGGACTTATCCGGAGCACGGCAACCTCCCGCAGGTTCCAAACCTGCGGGAGGTTCGGAGTTACCGTGTCACTTTGCGCCTGATTCTCTGGTTGCGGTCTTTCTCTGCGTACACTGCGTTTCTGCAGCGCATTTTTTTAGCGCAATACGGTCCACTTACTCAGCCCCCTCGTCCAGTCTCATGCTCAACCCGATGCGACGGCGCACCGGGTCCACCTTCAGCACCCTGACCCGCACGATGTCGCCGGTTTTCACCACGTCCCTCGGGTCTTTGACAAAGCGGTTCGCCAGTTCGGAGATGTGCGCCAGGCCGTCCTGATGGACTCCGATATCCACAAAGGCGCCGAAATGGGTGACGTTGGTCACCACGCCTTCCAGGATCATGCCCTCCCTGAGGTCCTGCAGCGTCTCCACGCCCTCCTTAAACTGAGCGGTGTGGAATTCCGGCCGGGGATCGCGGCCCGGCTTTTCCAGTTCGCGGATGATGTCCACGACGGTGGGAAGGCCAAAAGTCGCATCGCTGTATCGTTCGGGATTCAGCGCTTTCAAAAAAGTCTGGTCTCCGATTATATCCCGGATATCCTTCCGGGCGTCCGTCAGAATGCGCTTCACCAGCGGATAGGCTTCCGGGTGCACCGCTGAGGCATCCAACGGATGGTCGCCGTCCGGGATGCGCAGGAATCCCGCGGACTGCTCGAAGGTTTTGGGGCCGAGACGGGGTACGGATTTCAGCCCTTCCCGGTTGCGGAACGGCCCATGTTGATCCCGGTGCGCCACGATGTTCCGCGCCAGTCCTTCGTTCAGGCCGGACACGTGGGTCAATAAGGGGATCGAAGCCGTGTTGACCGCCACGCCCACGGCGTTGACACAGTCCTCGACCACCGTATCCAGACTGCGGGTTAGATGGCTTTGGCGGACGTCGTGTTGATATTGTCCCACGCCCATGGATTTGGGATCGATTTTGACCAATTCGGCCAGCGGATCCTGCAATCGTCGTGCGATGGACACCGCCCCTCTGAACACGACGTCCAGATCCGGGAACTCCTGAGCGGCGATCGCGGAGGCGGAATACACCGAGGCTCCGGCTTCCGATACCATGACTTTGGTTAGCCCCCATTCCGGATGCTGGGCTATCAGATCGGCCGCGAGCTTATCCGTTTCCCGCGAGCCCGTGCCGTTTCCGATGCTGATGAACGCCACCTCGTGTTGGCGGATGAGTTCCGCCAGCGTGTGAATGGAGGCGTCCCACTGGTTTTTGGGCGGATGCGGATACACCGTCGTGTACGCCACCAATTTACCCGTAGCATCCACGACGGCGACTTTTACGCCGGTGCGCAGACCGGGATCCAGCCCCATGGTGACGTGCGATCCGGCGGGGGCGGCCATCAGAAGATCTTTGAGATTAGCGGCGAACACTTCGATAGCGGCTTCCTCGGCCGCTTCCCGCAGGCGCATCATCAGTTCCACTTCGAGGTGGAGGGAGATTTTGACGCGCCAGGCCCGACGCACCACGTCCAGCAGCCAGGCATCCGCGGGCCGGCCGGCCTCCCCGATCCCAAAGTGCGCGGCGATCTGTTTTTCGCATCGGTTGAACCCATCCGAATCCGCGCGTTTCTTTTCGTCTCCGAGAACCAGTTCAAGCTGCAACACCTGCTCGTTGCGTCCGCGAAAGAGCGCCAGTGCGCGGTGCGACGGGATCCTCCGGATCGGCTCCCGATAGTCGAAATAGTCCTGAAATTTGAGACCCGCCTGTTCCCGCCCTTCGATCACGCGGGCGCACAGCATGCCATGGCGCCACAAATGTTCACGCAACCAACCAAGAAGATCCGCCTCTTCGGCGAAGTCCTCCATCAGAATGTGACGCGCGCCCTCCAGGGCCGACTTGGTGTCGGGGACTCCTTTTTCGGGATCCACGAAGCACCGGGCCAGCGTCTCCGGCTCGTGCTCCGGGTTGGATAAAAGCGCCTCGGCCAGCGGCGCAAGACCGGCTTCCCGCGCGATCTGGGCCTTGGTGCGTCGTTTTGGCTTGTAGGGCAGATACAGATCCTCGATCCGGATTTTGGTGTCCGCGGACCGGATGGCGGCCTCCAGCGGCTCGGTGAGTTTGCCCTGATCGGCGATGCTCTGGAGGATCACCGCGCGGCGTTGTTCCAGTTCGCGCAGGTAATGCAATCGTTCTTCCAGGGTCCGCAACTGGGTGTCGTCCAGACCTCCGGTGACTTCTTTGCGGTATCGGGCGATAAACGGCACAGTGGCCCCCTCGTCCAACAGGGCGATGGCGGCAGCCACCCGCTGGGGGGGAACGTTCAGTTCCTCTGCAATTTTTGTGGCGATGGGATCCATGGGGGGCTCTTTCGGTTTTTTAAGGGGGCACGAGAGGAACCTCCCGCAGGTTGCAGAACCTGCGGGAGGTCAGCGCACTTGAATTCCCTGGGATGGAAAAACGGAAAAATTTGGAAATCTGCAATCCGCGTTGCTGACAGAACGTGATCTCTCTGATTCCATTTTAAGCGGACCAGTCGCTGAGAAGATCAGATGACGAATATAGCAAAGATATTCGGAAAGTCAAGAAATTTTCACTTATGAGGCTCCGGCAAACGCATTATCCGATGAGATTTCTTCGTCGCCTCGCTCCTCGGAATGACAATAACAAAGCCATTGTGTCATTGCGAGCGATAGCGAAGCAATCTCGTTTTTCGGGCTTTTGCAGGAGGCTTTTGCTCCCACATCTTTCTCTATCGGGATGGTCTTCGAAGCCGGACGTCCGATCCGGGAAGTCCGATGGGGAACCCTTACCGGTTCCATAGATACGCCCGGAACCGCGCCAAAAAACGCTTGACTTTTAAGAGAGGGAGAATTACATTAGCACAACGTGCTATTTTGAGTTTCGAAAAACTCACGGCGAAACAAAACGGGGATCGGAAGCGCCCACTCGGTTCGTTTCTGATCAATGAAACGCGGCATTTGGAGAGGAGGCCTGACAGCCCATGGGGATGACCATCACGGAAAAAATCCTGGCCGCTCACTGCGGCAAAGCCCGGGTCGTGCCGGGCGAAATGATTACCGCAAAAATAGATGCAGTGCTCTGCCACGACGTCACCACACCGGCGGCGATCACGATGTTGAAGGAAAAGGGGATGGACCGGGTGTTCGATCCGGACAAAATCGTGGTGACGCCGGATCACTTCGTGCCCAACAAGGACATCAAAAGCGCGGAACTCGCCAAGCGGCTGAGGGACTGGGTGCATCAGCATCACATCGAGCACTATTACGAAATCGGGCGCCACGGGGTCTGCCACGCACTTTTTCCGGAGGAGGGATACGTGCGCCCCGGAACGGTGATCGTCTGCGCGGATTCGCACACGTGCACGCACGGCGCATTGGGCGCGTTTTCCACGGGCATCGGCAGCACGGATCTGGCCGCGGTGATCTACTCCGGTGAATTGTGGTTCAAAGTGCCGGAATCCATGAAATTCGTCCTGAACGGAAAGCTGCCGGAGGGCGTATATTCCAAGGACATCATCCTGGAGATCATCCGGCGGACTGGCGTGGACGGCGCGCTCTATCGTGCGATGGAGTTCGTGGGGCCTGTGATCGGAGAGCTGTCCGTGGAGGCCCGAATGACGATCTGCAATATGGCGATCGAGGCCGGGGGCAAATCCGGCGTCATCGCGGCGGACGATACGACCATCTCGTACGTCCAGGCTCGGACGAACAAACCGTTCGAGGCGGTGGCCTCCGACCCGGATGCGATTTACGTGGACACGATGGTTGTGGACGTGTCCGAACTGGAGCCTATGGTCGCGTTTCCCCATCTGCCGTCCCATGGAAAGCGCGTGTCTCAGATCGAAAAAATCCCGGTGGATCAGGCGTACATCGGCTCGTGCACGAACGGACGCATCGAATCGGCTCGTGCACGAACGGACGCATCGAGGACCTGCGGATCGCGGCGAAGGTTCTCAAGGGCCGGAAGATCGCTCCGAAAACGCGCTGCCTGATCGTCCCGGCTACCACGAAAGTCTGGCGGCAGGCGATGGACGAGGGCTACCACGAAAGTCTGGCGGCAGGCGATGGACGAGGGCTTGTTCGCCATCTTCCAGGATGCCGGATGCGCCATCTCCACGCCCACGTGCGGGGCCTGTCTCGGCGGGTACATGGGCATCCTGGCCGAGGGAGAGCGGTGCGTCTCCACGACGAACCGGAATTTCGTGGGACGGATGGGGCATCCCAGGTCGGAGGTGTATCTCGCCAGTCCGGCCACGGTGGCGGCTTCGGCCATTGAGGGGGTTATCGCGGATCCGAGAACCTTCATGTAGATTGGGTTGGACAAA
>MVCQ01000148.1 GCA_002059205.1 Candidatus Latescibacteria bacterium 4484_107 | reverse complement strand
TGATCGAGGAAGGCGCCTTCGTATGTGGCGGCGAGACGGAGGCGCGTTTCTTTTTTCCGCGCGTCTATCGATCCGAAAGCCCGGACGGCGGTTTCCTCCGCGCGAATGGACGTTTCACGATCCTCGATTTCATCCCTGCTGAGCCCCCCCCCGAAGGTGGCGTTCCCGTTTCCGGGCATGGGCAGCGGCAGCGTTGCCGCCATTCGGGTCTCCCAACGCCGGAATCGTCTTTGTTGAGAAAGGGGGCGCGTTCCCCAGAGTTCTCTTTTTCCGTCCTCGACTCCGATCCTCAGCGATAGATCTCCTTTGTCCGGAAGGCTATAGGCCATAAGCGCTTCAGCGGATTCGAACCGGGATGCCGAGTCGTCTGTGTGCCCTGCGGTCTGCGTATGATCGCCAGCCGTCAACGCGAAGCCGGCTTGTCCCCACTCGCGTCCGGCCCGTGCGCCGAGGTGCAGGCGGGCGAAGGAGCCAAGCTCCGAACGAACGCTAAGTGCCCCTTTTCCTCCGGGCCATTGCTTTTGAGGCATCGCGCGTTTGGGAGAGAGGTCGCGTAGCAAATCCGGGCCCGCGGGTTTTTTCGTGCCGACGCTTCGATGCGCCGGGAGCTTGAATCGGTGAAGCCGAAGGGTTTTTTCTCCCATCAGCACAAACTCAAACGTTTTTCTGCCCACGATGTTCACATCCGGTAGCACCAGGTCTCTTTTGCCCCGTGTGTTTTCGCTGTGGGCCGGGGTTGTGGCGAGGAGCGCTCCGGTCAGGAGGAGAAGGAGACGGTTCGTAAGTGTCCTGAATTTCATAGGGTAGCCTTTAGAGCCTATTCGAAAATGCGCCTCCAGAATGCAGCCTTCAGGCTGTTGCCTTATGAAACCCTAAAGGGTGAATTCCTTTGGAATCGGAGGTTTTCGGATAGGTGCTTAGAAAAACGCTGTGAGGGTTGGACGAGTGTAGTGAAAAGGCAATATATACCGGTTTTCTTTTCCTGTCAAGCCAAAAAACGGCGGTTCGCGGTTTTTTTCGCTCTCCCCAATTCCATCGGCGATGAGCAGCCCCGTCACCGCTCACCATTCACTAATCACCAATCACCAGTAACCAGCCCGGAGGATGAAATGACCAAGAGCGTGGGCTTTGCATTGATCACGGCGGTCCTATGGGGTTTTACATCGGTATTGGCGAAGATCGGATTGAAGGGGAATTTGAATCCGCTGGCGGCTACCGTGGTTCGGAGTTTGGGAATCGCGGTGTGCATGTCCACTACGTTGGTGGTCGCGGGAAAAGGGCAGAGTCTCATTCAGGCCGATCCCAAGAGCATCCTGTGTATCGCGGCCGTCGGATTGATCGCCGGTGGATTGGCTCAGTGGACGTATTACGTAGCCCTGAAAAACGGGGAGGCATCGCAGATCGTGCCTGTGGCGGCGACCTATCCGTTGGTGGCGCTTGTGTTTTCGCTGATTTTTCTCGGAGAATCCCTGTCTCTGTCCAAAGGGATCGGCACGGTGTTGATCGTGATCGGGATTATATCGATTCAATAAAGGAGGACGAAGGATGGATTGGAAAGTATGCCTGGCCACGTTTGGAACCATAATCCTGGCGGAATTGGGAGATAAAACCCAATTGGCGGCGATCATGATGACGTGCAAAACCGCCCGTCCGCTGTCCGTATTCGTGGGTGCCGTGGCGGCTCTAACAATAGTGACGCTGCTTGGGGTGGTGTTCGGCGAGGGCTTGATGCGCATCGTTCCGGAGCACCTCCTCAAGAATGTCGCCGCAGGGGTCTTCATCGTCATCGGCGTGCTGATGTTGATCGGCCGCATGTAGCAGTCCTTGGTCTGCATTATTCATGAATTCGGGCAGACCTTTTTCCTTACACTTGTGTCCCAAGGTATTTTGAATTTTTGGCCTCAAAACTCAGTTTTCGAGAAATCTTGAGTAAAGCCTGAAACTGGGCATAGAACCACAGATTTGCGAATAATCCAGGTTATAAACCGCTATAAGCGGTAACTCCGTCTTTCTCTTGGCCTTCGTATCATCGGGCGTCGGAGTTACCCGTTTACGGGTTTATTTGGCCTCCTGAATTTTCGACCTTCATAGCTGAAGTCTATGAATAATGCAGGTTGGAAAATCTCCGCCCGGAACCACTCGCCTCCGCGCTTTTTCATCCTCTGAATCCAGAATCCAGGAGGCAGAATCTTGAATAGCAGTTCCTGCCCTCTGCCTCTACTCGGTATCCTCCTCCTCATCAACGACATACGTCACCCCGGTGATTTGCTTCAAAGCCCATCGAGCGGCCTCCTGTTCTTCTTCGAGACCGAAGCGCAGCAGTTTCTCGAGATGAGGCAGGGCCCGATCGTCGCCGATCTCGCCGAGGGAGCGGGCCGCCTCTTTGCGCACGAAGACGTTTTCGTCGCGGAGTCTCCGGATCAGGACAGGGACCGCCGGTACGTCCCGCAACCTTCCCGCAAGCTGTACCGCAACGTATCGCACCACCGCGGCTTCGTCGTCGAGGGCGTGTTCGATGGCGCTCAGCAGGGAATCTTTGGGAGCAGGCTGGGTCAGCGTGGGCCAGATTCTGGCGAGAGAGACCAGCGCGTTTCTTCGGACTTCGGGAACGGAATCGCTCATAGCCACGATCAAAGCAGGCATCACCCGGGAATCTTCGATATCCCATAAGCTCATCGAAGCTTTCTTTCGAACCACGGGGGAGGCATCTTTGAGGAGGTGCAGCAGCGGATCGGTACCCTCCGGGGTTTTTAGATTTCCCAGCGCCTCAGCCACGGCGGCCCGGATGTGTTCGCTGGGACTTTCCAGAAGCGATAGAAAAACTTGCGTCGCTTCCGGATCGCGCATCTTGCCGAGAAGCTGGACACTGAGATATTGCAGTTGCTCATCCCCAGTCCGGACAGCCCGGATCAAGGGAGGGACGGCCTCTTCTTTCGATTTTTTGAGCAATTCCAGCGCCGCGTGGCGACGGACCGCTTCGTCCCGGCTTTTCAGATCCTGAACCCACTCCTCCGCGCTTTTTCCGGCGCATCCGGAGAGGTTCAAGCTCCCGAACAGAATACCGAAGATAAGTAGAAAAACGATTTTGGCCCCCGCAAGTTTGTGTGTGAGGATGAGTTGACGGTTCAACATGGCCTACTCCTTTCGATTGGTTGAAAGGTGGGATGACGGGAGGAGCGGATTTCCGAAGTCCGGAACACACTGGAAATCCCGGGCGCGTATTCCGAAGCCTCCGTTAGCTTGTAGATTCGGGATGCTGTTTGGAGTATAATAGATGGGAGCCTTTTTGTCAATCGAAAAATGAGGCCTCGTTTCGGATATTTTTTTTAACTTCCGAGCCTCTTGCAAAAGTCATATAGGTGCAGTCATTTCGTAGGCGTTGGTGGGTCTGGCCGTTCTTGTCTGACCAGGATGTCCATAACGCTGAACAGACAATGAACAGACAATGAACAGACAAGAATGTCTGTTCTACCAGACGCCTACAAAAAATTTATCCGATAAAATGGCTTCGGCTATGACAAGGACAAATCCATGTTGCTGTGGTGAGCGAAGGGATGTCCTCTCGTTTCTCAGACTTTTGCAAGTCCCTTCCGATAGAATTTCTATTATTTTGGAACCGTTCTAATTTTTTTTCTTGACTTTTAGAGGAACTTTTTTTATATTAGAATCATTCTTAAATGATTACCTATCCGGAGGCCGCTTTTATGGACACGAAGATTGAAAGATTAAAGCAAAAAGGGGTCGTGCTGACCATTCAACGCTTGGCTGTGTTGGAGTTTCTCTACCACTCCTCTTCGCACCCGACGGCGGAGGCGATCCACACGAAGTTGAAGAAAAAATATCCGATGCTTTCTCTCGCTACGGTATATAACACCTTAGAGATGCTCAAGCAGGCGGGGGAGATTCAGGAACTCACCATAGGAAATACCAAACATTTCGATCCGATTTCAAAATCGCATCATCATCTTTATTGTCGCTTGTGTAAGCGGATCATAGATGTGGAAATTTCCTGTCCGGTATGCAAAAGCGGTCGGGTGCAAGGGCACAAAGTAGAGGAGGTCCAGGCCGTCTTTTATGGGATTTGCTCCGACTGTCTCCAGCGGGAAAACGGTGCGAAGTAGGATTTCCGGAATTTTTCTAACTTTCATCCAGGAAAGGAGTCGTATCATGACATCGAAACTGCAAGTTTATAAGTGCGAGCGCTGTGGAAACATCGTGGAAGTGCTTCACGAGGGCAAGGGGCAGTTGGTATGCTGCGGCCAGCCGATGAAGCTTTTCGTCGAGAACGCGGTGGATGCGGCGAAGGAGAAGCACGTGCCCGTGGTGGAACAGACCCGCGGAGGCGTGCGGGTGAAGGTCGGCAGCGTGGCCCATCCGATGGAGGAGAAGCATTATATCGAGTGGATCGAGGTCGTGGCGGACGGAAAGGTCTATCGTCAGTTTCTGAATCCGGGCGATGCGCCGGAGGCCGTGTTCGAGGTCCGGGGGGAGCGACTCACCGCGCGGGCATATTGCAATCTGCATGGATTGTGGAAAGGAGAAGGCCAATGATCGGAAAGAAGATGCAGGATGCGATGAACGAGCAGATCAAGCAGGAATTGGGGTCTTCGTATCTGTACCTGTCCATGGCGGCGTATTTCCAGTCCTCGGGATTGGACGGCATGGCGCGATGGATGCGTGCGCAGACGCAGGAGGAACTCGTGCACGCGATGAAACTCTTCGATCACATCGAGGATCGCGGCGGCAAAGTGAAACTGCTTGCGCTAACTCAGCCCACGACGGAGTGGGCGTCGCCTCTAACGGCTTTTCAGGCGGCCTGGAAGCACGAGCAATTTATTTCCTCCCGGATTGATAATCTGGTCGAACTGGCCGCTGAGGAGAAGGATCACCCGGCGGGCATCCTCCTGCAATGGTTTGTCACCGAGCAGGTGGAAGAGGAGGCCTCCGTATCCAAAGTGGTGCAATTATTGGAGCGGGTCGGCGATTCCGGCAATGGTTTGATTATGCTGGATCGCGAGTTGGGTGCGCGCGTCTTCACCCCGCCGACGACGGCGGATGCGGCGGCTCAATAGAGAGGAAGGCAGGTTGTGGTTAAGGTTA
>MVCQ01000147.1 GCA_002059205.1 Candidatus Latescibacteria bacterium 4484_107 | reverse complement strand
CCTGAACGTATCACGATTTTGGCTCACATTGAATAGGTCATAAGCCGATCTTGTAAAGAATAAAACCAATACCTAAGCCGATCAATAAATTGAACAGTTTTATCAGAAGAGAATCCTTAATGGTATAAGACAATAATGGAAGCATTCCGTGACCATCCTGGACAATAGAACTTGCCAGCAGCACAGAAAATGGGATGAGCCCTTTGGCGAACATCGTCACGAAAATTAAGTGTGGACCCGATTCAGGAATAATCGCTACGAAACTAGCAATCAAAAGCACCCAAAACAGATGTGCTTTGATAAAAGGCTCTAAATTCCAGAATTTCAGCCCCATCTCGACGAGAAGAAGCGCGCCGAAGCTCCACAAGAATATCTTCCATAAGTGTTTTTTGACAATATGCCTCCATAAGTGTTCTTCCAGATAATGATCCGGAACCGTCAGCACGATAAAATTAGCTAAGAACAGGATAGCAACAAACGTACCCCTTTTCCAGTTCCAGACTTCAGGACCCAGTACCCCGGTAACAAAGCAATAAAGCGCCCCAACCAAAAACACTAAGAGCAAAAACCGGGACAAGGACATCTCTTTCAGGCGGTTAATCACCTCTTTGAAACGAAGGCAACGACATTCCTCCTGATCGTGAAGCTCGGAAAGCCGACACTCCTCACAGGGATTTATTTTTAGAACAGGCACGAGCTTATCTATCATAAAAGCGGAAGCGATGCCTAAGATGAACAAAATGCCGAACAAAAGCAAGGCCTCTTTTGGAAACATCGCTAACATCACAAAGGCTTCATCCCCGGACGTTGCAATCATACCCCCCGCAATCGCGCCAAAAGAAAGAAGCCCGCGAATGTAAAAGGAGACATTCATAAAAGCGCCCAAACATCCGGGGGTTGCACCGAGAAAGGATGCCATCACATACTGCTTGAGCAAGTTCCCTCTGATGGTTTTATTCATGCTCCCCTTGGTCAACACATTGAGGTAATCAATGAACATCATCATCACAAAGACAAAGAGGGTGATCATGATCCCTTGCTTCAAGTTATGCACTACGATCTCCATCTCAATCCCTCCCCTAGACGGGGAGAAAGTGTGAAAGCGAGACGGTGAGAACTTCCACTTTCTCACTTTCCCATTTTCCCACCTTCTCCTCTTTTCTGGGATTCCGTCTTACCCCCGCTCATTGACTTTTGTCCAGATTTGCTTGATAGATTCCGCGACAGGACCCTCGGCGTATTCCACCACGGACACGCCCTGCATCTGCGCTTCGGTAACCTTGGTATCATACGGGATCGTGCCCATAAACTCGGCGCCAACCTCCTGAGTTAGTGCCTTAATCCGTTCGGTCATCTCCCGGTTCAAATCGTATTTATTGACCACCACGCCCGACGAGATCCCGAAATACCGGGCGACCTCTAAAACACGCTCCATATCATGTATCCCGGAGACCGTAGGCTCCGTGATGACCAACGCATAATCCGCGCCGGTCACCGAAGCGATCACCGGACACCCCGTTCCGGGCGCGCCGTCTATGACGACCCGATCCTCTCCCTGACCGGTCGCGATGTCCGCGGCCTTATCGCGCACCAGCGTAACCAGCCTGCCGGAATTCTCCTCGGCCATCCCCAGCTCCGCGTGCGTCATCGGCCCGAATCGGGTTTCCGAGACAAACCATTGGCCGTTAATAGCATCCTCCGTCTTGACCGCCCCATCTTTACACACGAGCGCACACACTCCACAGCCTTCGCAAGCGATAGGATCAATGCGATACTGAATTTTGCCGTCCTCCTCGATCCGCTCGACCGCCCCGAACCGGCATGCCTCTTTGCAGCGACCGCACTGCGTACATTTCGCTTGATCTATCTCAGCTACGACGCCGCCGCTGAAGTCCCCGCGTTCCCGAACCTCCGGCTGCAATAGCAAGTGCAGATCGGACGCATCCACGTCGCAATCCGAAATCACCGTCTTTTTCGCAAGCGCCGCAAACGACCCGGCGATGGAGGTCTTCCCGGTTCCGCCCTTGCCGCTGATGATCACGAGTTCCTTTGGCCTTTTCTCCGTGCCGAGACTCACTTTGGCCTGCTCAAGCATCGTACCCTTCGTGGATACTCCGACAGAGGGGGTTTCCAACACCGGCTTGACCGCCCGCGTTTCGCCTGCCGCTTCCTCCATCCGATCCGAAAGCGTCTCGAAAAGCTTCCGGTATTCGGGAAGCCGCTCGACCACTAAATCGCCCACGGAATACACCTCCGCTATCTTCCGGTCGTCCGGGATTTCTCCGAGTATCTCCAGCCCCGCACGTGCACAATACGCCTTCAACGCGTCGTCCCGGTATTCGGCGCGATTGACCACCACGACCGGCTCCTGGCCGATCTGGCGACACATGCTCACTGAGAGCTTCAAATCGTGCACCCCAAAAGGCGTGGGATCGGTAACCAGCACCACCAGATCCGCGCCCTTGACCGTTTCCACCACCGGACAGGCCGTCCCCGGAGGCGAATCAAAAATGTTGATCCCGTCCCCGGCGCATGCTTTCACCTTACGAATCAGCCTCGGAGACATACCGCCTTCTCCGGCTTTAAGCAGCGCATAATGAAAAGCGATGTCTCCGCTTTTCCCGTGCTTCAGGACACCGATGTCCTTGTTCTCCTCGACAATGGCGTCCGTGGGACATACGATCATACACGCGCCGCACACATGGCACAGCGGGGGGAAAAACAAGGCTACATCTTTCGTAATCGCAATGGCGTTGTAGTTGCAAACTTTCGCACACCGCCCGCAATGGATACATCGCTCGTTATCAATCCGAACCGGAGAAAGGATATCAACCGTTTCCTCTTGCGAAATCTCGGGTTGGAGGAAAAGATGTCCATTCGGCTCCTCCACGTCACAATCTAAATAACTTACGGTTTTTCCGTTTTTCGAGAAAGTCGCTGCTACGTTCGTGGCCACAAAAGTCTTCCCAGTGCCGCCTTTACCGCTCGATATAGCTATTTTCATCATAGGGTACCTTGTAGGCTTCCTTCTTTTTTTCCTCACGCAAAGCCGCAAGGACCGCAAAAAAACAAACCTCCTGAGCGAAGTCCTTCGCGGCTTTGCGTGAAACGAGAACTATGGGCTAACGAACTACCCCCGAATCATCTTCGTCCCGCATTTTGGGCAGGACAGGCTATAACAGGCCACCCCGACTTGATGCGGAACAGTCGCTCCGCAGGAAGGACATACGCAGTTTCCTCCGGCTCCCGCACCAGCCTTATTTCCACCCCCTAGTCCGCGTCCACCTCCTTGTCCTTGCCCGGCGCCTCCCAAACCTCGACCGGTTCTGGGACCTTGTCCCCTCGGTCCGGTTCCATCTCCTCTCGGCATAATAATCACCTCCTGACTTGAATTGGATTTTCCGTTACTAATCCGATGTTTTGTACATAAACGACCTGAACCACTGATAATTTCATCCCCACCGGAGGAGGTGGGGATGGGATCAGTGATATCAGTATTTATCAGTGTTATCAGTGATTCCGGAGTACGGATACTTGTTGTCCAATCTTCCTAAAGAATGCAACTGAGAACCATTTGCGCTACCCGGCACAAAAAAATCAGGACGAAGCGCATCGGTCACACACGCCAAAGAAAGTCAGTTGATGCCCGGTGGCTCGAAAGTCATAAGTCTGAGGCAGCTTCTCCTCCAATTTTTGCATGGAGGCTCCCAACGATCCCGGATCCATATCCATCACCCTTCCGCAGACGCTACATACCAGGTGGTAATGGTGTGGACGCCCCTCTTGATCCGCCCCGTTGATCTCGTACGTAGCGGGCTGCCCCTCGACGCAGAGCCGCTCGACCGCCTTCAGTTCAGCGAGAAGATTCAGAGTCCGATACACCGTAGCCAAACTAATTCGATGCCCATTTATCCTGAGTCGCTGGTGGATTTCCACCGCATCGTGATGGCCCTTCGCGGTTTCCAAAAAACTCAGAATAACTTGCCGCTCCCGGGTCAGCCTGTACCCCTCTCCGTGTAATTTATCGCGAAAACTTTGCGTCATGCAGTTTCACCCTCTTTCGTCGGAACAGGCGCCCCCTCCACGTTCCGGAGGATATTAGACAAGATTCCCTCCATGGCCCGCGCCGCCTCGGTCTCGCCGTGGTCAGAGACGAATGGCCGCCCGTCGTCCCCGGAAGTGACCATCCTGGGATCAATAGGAACCCGTCCTAAAAACGGAACGTTCAATTCCTTCGCCGCGCGTTCTCCGCCGCCACGTTTGAACAGATCAATCTGTTTCCCGCAGTGGGGACACGTAAATCCGCTCATATTCTCGACGATGCCGAGCACCGGCACCTTCAGCAGTCTGGCAAAATTCACGCTCTTGCGGCTGTCCAACAGCGCCACGTCCTGCGGTGTTGTAACCACGATCACGCCGTCCATATCGGGAATCAACTGGCATACGCTCAGCGGCTCGTCGCCCGTTCCAGGCGGTGAATCCACGAGCAAATAGTCCAGCGTCCCCCATCGAGTCTCCGCGAGAAATTGCCGGATGGCCTTCATCTTAAGCGGGCCGCGCCAGACCACGGGACTGTCCGCGTCCGGAAGAAAGGAAGCCATGCTCAGCACCTTGATCCCGTGGGATTCGAGCGGAACGATCTCCTCCGCGGACGACGCGGTCATCGCCGTTCCCTCCAGGCCCATCATCTTGGCGATGTTCGGTCCGTGCAGGTCCGTGTCCAAGATACCCACCGACTTCCCCTGACGCGCCAGACTGGTTGCCAGATTCACCACGACCGTGCTTTTCCCCACGCCGCCTTTGCCGCTGAGAATTACTAACTTATACCGAATGTTTTTGATATTTTCATCGAGCGCCTGCTGGTCTGTCTGTTGGTTTGCCTGTTCAGATTTTCCCATTGGGGGAATCCTTTTTTTGTTTTCTGGGTTCGTAGTGCGGGCCTCAGCCCGTATGGAAGGCGTTGAAACGCCGGAAGGGCGATCACAAGGAGATCGCCCCTACGCCAAATCCTCCGGAGGGTTCGCATCGGGCGGCGATGGCTTGTTCGTCAAAGTCTCGATCCGCTGAGTAATTTGCTGCAACTGTTGGGACAACATCTGCGCCTGTTGCTTCAAATTCTCTATGTCCTGCTGAGGAGCGGAAGCCG
>MVCQ01000146.1 GCA_002059205.1 Candidatus Latescibacteria bacterium 4484_107 | reverse complement strand
GATCACCTGCATGTTCGCCCCATTTTACCGCAGTGAGCGAGCCAATCGCGAAAACGATGACAAACGCTCCGAAAAAATAGAAAGATAAGTCTGATATAAAAATCTCATAGTGCTCGGTTCGAGAAAAGCGGCTTGGAGCAACACGTATAAACCATTGGAGCGCACACCATCTAACTGATCAACACTCTCATCGCCCGATCCAATCTCCGTAGCACCGTCTCTTTCCCTAACACCTCCATCATCTCAAAAAAACCAGGGCCGAACGAACGCCCGGAGATCGCCAATCGAGCCGGGTGGATCAATTTCGCCGCACTGATCCCCCGCTCCTCCGCCAAGCCCCGCAGGGCTGTCTCAAGGTGCTCCTCGTTAAATACGTCCAACGTTTCCAACCGATCCTTCAACGCGTTCAGGCGCTCTCCCACGTCCGGCTTCTTCCAGTGTTTCCTGCGTCCTTTTTCCTCATATTCCTGGGGATCCTCGAAGAAATACCGAGCGCCCTCCACAAAATCCGTCAGCCGCCGCGCCCGCTCTTTCAGGAGAGTAAGAATAGACAGCAGCCGATCCCGTTCGGCCCCCATCTCATCGCCTTCGATGAACCCGGCGTCTCTCCAAAGCGGCGCCACCCGATTTAACAAATCCTCTGTCGAAAGCTCGTGGATGTATTGCCCGTTCAGCCATTCCAATTTGGTTTCGTCGAAGGCCGCGCCTTTGGGACTCATCCGATCCAGAGTGAAAACGGACACGATCTCTTCAACAGACATCTTCTCCCGGTCATCTCCGGGCGACCAGCCCAAAAGCGCCAGAAAATTGAACACCGCCTCCGGAAGGTAGCCCCGATCCCGATATTCCAGCAGCGAGACCGCGCCGCGCCGCTTGCTCAGCTTGCCTCCGTCCGGAGACAAAATCATGGGAAGATGGACAAACTTCGGAGGCTCCCAGCCGAACGCCCGATACAACAACACGTGGCGCGGCGTGCTGGAAATCCATTCATCGGCCCGCAGCACGTGGGTAATCTTCATCCGATGATCGTCCACCACGTTGGCGAGATGATACGTGGGATACCCGTCGGATTTCAGCAATACGAGATCGTCCAGGCCGGCGTTCTCGAAGGTCACGTCTCCCCGAAGATAATCGTGGAACGTGGTTGCTCCCTCCAAAGGGGTTTTGAACCGAACCACCGAGGGCTTCCCCGCTTGCTCATACACGGCACGCTCTTCCTCCGTCAAATGCCGGCAATGGCGGTCATATTGCGAGTTTTCCTTCCTGCGCTGCTGCTCCTCTCTTAGGGCGGCCAGCCGCTCCGGGGTGCAATAACAACGATACGCGTGTCCCGATTCGATCAACGCCTCCGCCGCTTGCCTATAGATATCCGTGCGCTGAGACTGCACGTAAGGTCCGTAATCTCCGCCGACCTCCGGGCCCTCGTCCCAATCCAGTCCCAGCCAGCGGAGGCTCTCGTAGATCACCTGCTCCGCGCCCTGGACGTACCGCTTTCGGTCCGTGTCCTCGATGCGCAGAATAAACGTGCCCTTGTTTGCCCGCGCAAACAACCAAGCGAACAAAGCAGACCGGGCATTCCCAATGTGCAGATACCCTGTGGGCGAAGGCGCAAAGCGTACTCTGATTTCGGACATAGGCGGCACCGTCATTTTGAAATGGTGATTAAAAACACAACGCACTCCTATTGTGGAGAACCGTTGCGTTCCTCTATACTATTTGGCGTCATATTCTGTGCACGTTCGCCGACTTGACCCTCTTCCTCCGGCACCGCCTTCATGTTCAACTCCACGCCGCCGATCCATCGCGCCAGCAGGTTATACAAAGCCGCCGCAATCCCCGCAAACACCGCTCCAATGGCGCCGTATAGAGGAGACAGAATTACCCCCATCATAAGCATCGCGGGGGGGAAACCCGAGAGGTCCCCAATCTCTCCGGGCATTATGGTCCCAATCAGATTGGAGAATACCCAGAGAAACAGAGATACGGCGATGCCAGGGAAAAAGCCCAAAATGGCACACACAAAAAAAGCGATCTTGACTACGGGCCAGATTTCTATATGTCGGAGTTCGTAGTACATAATCTGGGGGGGAATGAAGGAGGAACAATATCCCCCTCATCCGGAAGGGGGTGTGGATCGACCAAACAAAAAATATGGCGGAGAGGGTGGGATTTGAACCCACGGTGGACTTGCGCCCACAACGGCTTAGCAGGCCGCCCGATTAAGCCACTCTCGAACCTCTCCGACTTGATGACTCAACACGCCCAAGATGGGCAGTATGATAGAGATCCCTGAATGCCCGGAAATGAAAAGATGACGTTTTCGGGCATCTCGAAAGAACCGGGTGTCCAAGTTTTCCGTTCAGATTTCGGAACGTAATAATTTTGTGGAACTCTTTCGTCCTTATTGAGGTCGCTATAACTGCAAAACCAGGAAGCTATGGCGGAGGGCGAGGGACTCGAACCCCCAAGGGATGAACCCAGCGGTTTTCAAGACCGCCGCCTTACCAGTTAGGACTAGCCCTCCCAGAAATCTTAAATATACACATTAGAAAAGCCCCTGTCAACCCAAAACATCAAATCTGGATTGAATTCGCACGGGATAATGCGTGTCGCTTTCCCGTCTTGAAGTGTGCATGCAATACGCTGTATTACTTCGCGCTGCCCACCTCCCCCCGGAAAGACGAACCGAGCGCTTTAGCCTATAGTCCTCAACACGCCACATCCCATAAAATACACGCCCATGCCGACTAAGAAAATGCCGCAGGCTAAAATCAGGCCGCGATACACCCGGTCGCTGAAAAAATTCCTTCCGAAGGCCACTCCGAAGGCGACCAAGGAATACCAGACCAAATCCGAAAGGATGTGGCCGGAGAAGAAGACCATCAGTCCTACGGTTTTGAATCGGAGCGCCTGAACCAGATAGAGCATCCCAATGCTGCCCCACCAAATGTACCAGTATGGCGTGGAAAGGGTCGTGCATGCTCCCATAAGCACCGGGCCCAGTACGTTTTTTCGGTGGGTTCCATTCAGGTCGAGCCCGGCCGAATGTCCCCGAACTTTCATCACCATGGCGATGCCCATCCAGAAAAGCACCAATCCCCCGACGAGGAATACCGTTTTTGTAAAAAGGGGACCTGCAACCCATTGTGACAAACCGGAGGCCAGGGCGATCACGAGAATCAATTCCACGAATCCATGCCCTAACACCACCAGGGGGCCCGCCTTAAACCCTTTCTCAGATGCCTCGCTGATCGTCACACTCAGAACGGGCCCGGGCATCATCGCCCCGGAGAAGGTGATGACGAAAATACTGATCCAGAGGGCTAAAAGGGTCATCTTTTTCCTCGATAGTGGAGATAGTAGATTTTTTTCAAAAACGTGATATAGATCATACCCTTCGTCATACACTATAGGGTAACTTTGAGCGTTCTTTTCTTCGCGTTCCAGATTATTCCCCGGATCTCGCCCTTCCGTTTTGTCCGGGCATTCCCAAAAAGGAGTATTCGTGGATGAAACCCTTACCCAAAGAGGCTCGCCAGAGTTTGGAGCACCTTTTGCGGAATGTGCAAAGCGGCCTTGGAAACGGCAATCAACGCTTGGATCTGGTAGAACGCATCAAGACCTACCAGAAGGAAGGATTCGACGTGCGCCTGTACGTCAGTGCGGTGAACGGAATAGAGTTTTTGAAAAAATATGAGTTGCTGCTCCAGTCTTACCAGCCGGGAGCACGAAGTATGCTCCGTTTGAGCAGAGACGGGTATCGCATCGAATACAATTCCACATAGCGCGAAAAGACGACTCCACTCGTTCTCTACGGCTTCTTCTGCGCCTTTTGGATCCGAACCCACGTATCCCGCAAGCGAACCGTCCGATTGAATACCAGCGCTTCCTCGGAGGCATCCACCGAATCCACGCAAAAATACCCCTGCCGCTCGAATTGGTACCGGCTTCCCGGGGCGGCGCCTTTCAAGCTGGGTTCCACGCGGCAAGACGTCAAAATTTCCAGAGAATTCGGATTCAAATAGGTTTTGAAATCAGCCCCCTCCTTTTCATCGAGGGGGTTTTCTTTTGCGAAGAGATGATCGTACAAACGCACCTCGGCTTCGAGCGCGTGTGCGGCCGATACCCAATGCAGCGTGGCCCTGACCTTGCGTCCGTCGGGAGAATCGCCGCCACGCGTTTTTGGATCGTAAGTGCAGTGCAATTCGATCACCTCACCGGTCTGCTCATCCTTCACCACGCGCACGCATGTGATGAAATAGGCATAGCGCAGCCGCACCTCGCGCCCCGGAGCCAGGCGGTAGAATTTTTTCGGCGGGTCCTCCCGAAAATCTTCTTGTTCGATATACAGCACGCGCGAAAAAGGAACCTTCCGCGTCCCCATAGCAGCGTCCTCCGGATTGTTGATGGCGTCCAGTTCCTCCACCCGGCCCTCCGGATAGTTGTCAATGACCACTTTAAGCGGACGCAGCACCCCCATTACACGGGGCGCGCTTTTATTCAACTGTTCCCGGACGCAGTGTTCGAGCAGAGCAATATCCACCATACTCTCCCGCTTGGCCACTCCGATGCGCTCACAGAAGTTTCGGATCGCTTCGGGAGGATAGCCGCGCCGCCGCATGCCAGACAGCGTGGGCATCCTCGGATCGTCCCATCCGGCGACATAGCCTCCCTCTACCAATTCCCGAAGCCTTCGCTTGCTCAGTACCGTGTGGCTGATATTCAGACGGGCAAACTCGATCTGCCGGGGATGATGGATCTGCAAAGCGTCGAGAAACCAGTCGTACAACGGGCGATGGTTTTCAAATTCCAGATCACACAAGGAATGGGTGATCCCTTCGATGGAATCCGACTGACCATGCGTAAAGTCGTACGTGGGATAGATACACCAGGTGTCGCCCGTCCGGTGATGCGTGGCGCGGAGAATGCGGTACATGACCGGATCCCGCATATTCAGATTCGGAGAGGCCATATCAATTTTGGCCCGAAGCACTCTGGAACCATCCTCAAATTCACCAGCCCGCATGCGCTCGAACAGATCCAGATTCTCCTTGACCGGACGATTGCGATACGGACTGTCCTTGCCGGGCGTCGTCAGGGTGCCGCGGTATGCCCGGATCTCCGCTGCGCTCAAATCGCACACGTATG
>MVCQ01000010.1 GCA_002059205.1 Candidatus Latescibacteria bacterium 4484_107 | reverse complement strand
CCCGAGATGTAGCGGAAGTAAACATGTACAGAAAATAACACAATTATTCTAATTTGTCAAGCACTTTCAATATTTATTTTAAAATAGGAAAGGTGGAATCCCTGAGTATCCAAATGAACCCCTTCTGAAATTTCGATCACACCTTCCGGCTTTTTATCCCCCAACTTCAGATAGAGTGCATCCCTTCATCATCGTAAAATACGTTCATTCTTTCTCCTTTTTTTCAAAGGGTAAGTTGAAATGTAAGATACCCCTTTGAGGAACAGAGGGCAAGAGAAAAATTGCCCCGAACAGCGGCAAATGCCAGAGGTGATAGGCATCATACTATCTATGTCCTATAAGGAATTTTCTGGAATGAGTAAGCCGCCTTTTGTTTTATGGGATAGGGCTGTATGGTCTTTAATTCATTCACTTCGGCCTTCTGAGCGTGATACAAATCCCAACGAAGTTGAAGATTCATCCAAAACTTTGCTGAACTGCCAAAGAACCTTGCAATACGCAGCGCTGTGCCGGGGGTCATACTTCGACGTCCGTTCACCATTTCATTGATTCTTTGATATGGGATGCGAATCGCCCTCGCTAAGTCCCGCTGGGTCAGGCGCATTGGCTTCAAAAATTCTTCTAAGAGCATTTCACCCGGATGCGTTGGTGCGCGATGAGTGGGTACACGAATCATGTTTTTCTCCACGTTTATGTGCTGGACTCTTAATGGTAATCCACAATTTCGACTTCGTCGGGGCCGGTATCCGTCCAAACAAAGCAGATGCGAACCTGTTGATTAATGCGGATACTATATTGCCCTTTCCGGTCTCCTGATAGCGCTTCTAACCGGTTTCCCGGGGGGATACGGAGTTCATTGAGTGAGAGGATGGAATCAGGCTGGTCAAGTTTTAGGGCCACGACTCTCCACAAACTTTGCGGACAAGCTTTTCTTGCTGATTTTGTGTTACTTCCATTGAATATATCTTCAGTTCCTGGATTTTTGAATGTCTGTATCATAACAATAGGATAGCACGGAACCCATGCCATTTCAAGGGGTAACGTCGAAGTGCAAGATACACATTCAATGAACAGAAGTCAAGAGAATATTGCCGCGAACAGAAGTTTTTCGTTTTTTTGTTTCTGGCTCCAAGGGGAGGAATAGAATACTTTCCCCTATTCGGTTTTCGCGAAGGCTGAACAAGACCCGATGCCGAACGTGAAACCACGGACCTGTGAATCATTCAGGGCAAAGAATCCAGGATCAAAATCGAAGCAAGAAGCCATTCTATTCTCAAAAATGCGAAGGAGACCACCTATTCGGGTACTCAGTCTTTGTTCGACAAATAACAGAGAAGCTACCTGCATTGGCTCTCCGCTTGCCGTTTTGCGCATCGCGTTTGCGTTTCCGGCCTCACATCTCCGCCTCCAGGAGCACACGACTCTTCGGATCCAGCTTCCCGACATCTGGAATCTCATACCGGTTTCCATCCGCGTCCCGGATCAGCACCCGTCCTGCTGAAAGCCGCCGCGCATCCTGCCGGGTCTGCAACTCGAAATGCCGATCTCCCCGGTCCGTCTGCACGTCCCACCGGGGCATCCCATAGCTCTCGTCAATGCGGTTGATCCGAACGACCTTCGGAATAAAATAGCGCCGTTCCAACTCTTCCTTCAGCGCTTTCCGGGACGCAGTCTCCATCGCCCCCGGATCCTCGATCATCCCGATCTCCTTCCCGTTCTCGTCTCTCAGCGCGATAAAGCGCATCGCCTCCGAGATCGGAAACGCCCGCAATGCCTGCACCTTCTTGTATGCCTCTCCTGATAGGCGGACCTTCAGATCCCCGAAGGCATCCATCGACATCCGGAGTTCCTTCGGATCCAACAGATCCATCTCATCCTCGATGTGCATCCGATCCATAATCTGCTCCCCCTGTATGATTGCGGATTTCGGATTTAGGAATGAAACCGCAACGCAGAGAACTTCACACACAGGTTTTTGGGTTTCTCTGCGAACTTTGCGTCTCTGCGTTGCAAAAAATCCGAAATCCCCATCCGAAATCCAACTCACCATGCCCGAATGGTCGACAGTTTCGTCTGCATCCGGCACAGCTTCGCGTAAATCCCATCCTGCTCGATCAATTCTTCGTGCGTTCCCATCTCCACCAACTCGCCTTTTTCTAAGATCAAGAGCCGATCCGCGTTCCGCAGGGTGGAAAGGCGGTGCGCAATGGCAAACGTGGTACGTCCCTTGACCAGACGCTCCAGGGCTTCCTGAATCTGGGCTTCGGTCTCGGTATCCACGGACGACGTAGCCTCATCTAAGATCAATATCCGGGGATCCTTCAGAATGGCCCGGGCGATGGCCAGCCGCTGACGCTCCCCGGTGGACACCTTCGTCCCTCGTTCGCCCACCTGTGTATCATACGCATCGGGGAAATCCATGATGAAATCGTGTGCATTTGCGGCTTTGGCCGCCGCAATCACCTGCCGCATCGTGGCGTCCGGCTGGGCGTACGCGATGTTCTCCGCCACCGTGCCGTTGAACAAAAACGGATCCTGAAGCACCACCCCGATCTGGCTCCGCAGGGATTTCACCGTCACGTCCCGCACGTCCTTCCCATCCATCCAAATCGTTCCCTCGTTCACGTCGTAGAACCGGCAGATCAGATTGATCAGCGTGCTCTTTCCCGCGCCGCTGTGCCCGGCCAGACCGATCATCTCCCCCGGCTCCACATCGAAATCAAGGTGCTTGAGCACCGGCTTGCCCTCCTCGTACGCAAATGTTACGTCCCGAAACTGAATCCGTCCCACGACCTCCGGAAGCTCGGTCGCGTGCGGCATATCCGCAATGTCCGGCTCCGCATCCAAAATCTCGAATACCCGCTCCGCCGACGTAGCCGCGTGCTGAAACCGGTGATTTAAGCGGCACAACATCTGCACCGGAAAATAAAATTGCCACATATACCCCGTAAACGCGGTAAAATCCCCCAACGTCAGATGGCCCTCCATCACCTCCCGGCCTCCGACCCACCAGATAATCACGGTCCCTAAATAAGTGATGAAGGTCATCATCGGCCCGAACATCGCGCGAAGTTTGACCGCGCGAAGTCCCATATAGAAAAGCTGTGTGCTCTTCCGGTCGAACTTGGCGATCTCGCGCTCCTCCTGCGTGAACGCCTTCACCACGCGCATGCCCGGAAGGGTATCCGCCAGAATCGCGCTGAGCCCCGCCCAACGTTTCCATAAGGTGTGGAAGACCCGATGCAGCTTCCGGCTGAACAATAACGTTGCGATCACCAAAAAAGGGGTGGGCAGCAACACCAATATCGCGAGGCCGGCATTGAGCCGGAACAGAATGACTGCGATGAGCACGATCGTCAGGATGCTGCGGATGCCCTCCTGCATGCCGTCGCTGATGAAATCCTGAACCCGGCTGACGTCCTGCGTGACCCGCGACATAATTCGTCCCGTCTCCCGCTGGGCATAAAATCCCAGGGAGAGCACGTGCAGATGGCGATACAGCTTATTGCGCAGATCGAGCGTGATCCGCTGGCCGAAGCGGGCCATCACATAGCCCCGAAAGGCGCGCAACCCGTTGCTGGAAACGCTGATCACCATAGAGAGCGCGACCAACAGAGCTAACAAAGATGTGCTTCCCCGCTCTCCGAAATTCCAAAGAAACGTCCGCGCGCCGCTCACGTCTTCCGCCAGCGGTTTAACCACCAGCACGTCGTCGATCAGCATCCGCATCAGCAGGGGAGGCATCAGGCCGATAACCGTGGCCACTAACATAATGCTCAACCCCGCCGCAAAGAGCTTCCAATACGGCGTTGCGTATCCCAAAAGCCGATAGAGCAGTTTCCCTTTTTTGATGCAACGGGGACACACGTCCGACCATTCCGGAATCACGCGACCGCATTTCGGACAGCGGCGTTGCTTTCGATACGATCGCACCTCTTTGTGCGACGTTTTTTCCTCAGCGCTCTCCTCCAAGGGTTTCTTTTTACGAATCAGCGTTTCGATCTCCGAAGGCACCCGCGCAAATTTGGACGTCAAGGATTTGGAAAACCGCGCGACCTCGATCCCTCGATCTTCTGTCCGGACCTTCAGCGTGTTGCTGCCGAACATGTCCTGCATCTCCACCGAAGCCACCTCTTCCAACGGGACGTGGATCACCCGGGGCGCGCCGGCCCCATCCGGGCTGAAGCTCAGTAATCGTTCGTCCGTGGCCACCAACCACCCGGTTCCATACTCCCCCTCCAAGGTGATATCCGTGGAGACCGACACCCGTATTTTTTCCTCCGCACCGATCCGTCCATTCAGCGCATTCCGGATCTCCACCGGAATTTCTTCCACGAACTCCTTTGTTTCCTGCGCCCCCTCTAAAATCATGGGTTGCTCCTTCATTTCATTGCCTAAATTCAAAAATTGCCGAAAGTTCAAAGATGGACTATATTTTTCACCCCTCAGGCAATTTTTGAAATTTTTGAAATCTTTGAAATGCTCATTTTGTTTCTATGCCCAACTTCTGAAAGTACACCGCACAGAGATAGTCCAGGTCCCGGATATTGTCAAAATACGAGTTCCCCACCATATAACACTTCCTCTCCGTATTCAGAAGCGAGCGGAACGTCTGGATCAGGGCATCAATGGGCTCCTCCCCGTTCAAATAGTTCTTTAGTTTGATCGTGTAGATTTTTTTCCGGGACTGCACGCTCTCATACAAGCTTTCCAACTGCCTCCGACGATTTTCAGCCTCTCCCTTCTCCTGGCGTATCCGGGCCGCGGTCTGCAATTCCCGGTCCGTGATGCGGGCCTCTACGTTGCGGATGTCCGCTTCGGCCTTCAGGCGGGAGTAATCCAGGACCTTCGCGTCGAACTTCTTTACCTTCAACCCCATGCCCACGGAATACCCCTTCCCCGGCCCGCCGTCGCCGTTGAAACCGGCGTAGCTGTATCGTCCGCCGATGGAAACGAACGTATCCCATTTTCCCTGTTCGGCCAGACGCTTCTTCTCTTTGGCGCTCTCCATCACGCTGTGCAGGACCTTGATCTGCACATCGTTGGCCATCGCCCGTTTCACCACGGTCCTGGTGCTTTCCTCCACGTAGTGTCTCCCATAATAATCGTTTTTGCCCAAGCCGAGGGGAACGGGTTCGATCTGAAATCCCTCGAGACTCTCCAGACCGATCTTTCTTTGTAATCGAATTTTAAGAGAGGATACGGTCACTTGCCAGCCTTTGATGTCGGAGTCCAGAGAGTTTATCTCATCCTCGATCTGCCGGGCATCGGCCGGATGATCCCGAATCCATGGCTCGTCCAGCAGCGATTCCAGCCGCTCCTTGTATTTCCGGAGGGTGTTCAAAACCTGCGTGCGGGCGATGAGATCGTAATACTCTTCCTGCGCATCGTGGAGCACCGCACGCACCCGCTCCACATAGTTCAGATTGGCGTTGTGGAGTTCATTCTCTTCAAAGGTCCGCTTGATCACCCGGCTCAGTTTTCGGTTGGAGCTGAAAAGGGGAAACTCCACCTGACCTTCGACAAACTGGTTGTGACTCCTGCCTTCCGAGTCCCATTCGGTCTCGTTTCCCGCATCCAGCGACGCGGAGGAGCCGTCGAAAAATTCCTTCCGCAGGCCCGCGGTCAGCTTTCCCGAGGTGATTCTTTCCGAATCCTCGGAACTCCTTTGCACCCGAGAGTCTATGATCAGGGGGATGAACTGGGAATACTCGCTCTCAAACAGCTTGTAGTTGTATTCCGAGGATCGGAGCTTATGCCGCGCGGCTGCGATGCTGGGATTGCGTTCGTAAGCGATCTGGATGATCGTGTCCGGATTGAGCACTGCGGCCGTGTCTGCGCTCGCTTGCTCCGACGCAGACGAAAGTATTGGGATGAAGATACCCAGACAGACAAGAATTCCAAAGCACTGTTTCATTGATTTTCTTCTCCTTTCGTGAGTTCATAATAAGACTTTTTTTAACTGCACCGCAAAGACGCAAAGGACGCAGAGAAATCCCCCTTCTTCAAGAGGTTCTTTGCGCTCTTTCGGTGGAAACAAAAGTTTCACTAAAGAGAAAAATGAGTGTTACACTTGTTCGTAGTCGGCCTTTTAACGCCTTTTGGAAATTTTTAAAGTCGCGCCGCCAGTTTCTTAAACCATTTCTTGTGCCGTTTCTCGTCCTCAGCCGCCCGATTCAGAAAGTCCATAGCCTCCGTTTCGCCTCCGATCTCCATCGCTTCCAGCTTGATCCTCCTCGCGTGTTTTTCCGCCTCCACCAATCGGAGCAGACTGGCCTTCATATCCTTCGCTTTTCCCAACAGCTTCGCCACGTTCAGCGCATGATTCGCCTCCTCCGAGGCCGCCTGGCTCAGATACGCCGCCGCCTCGGAATAGCCTTCCTGCTCCGCTTTCCGAGCCATCGCAAGACGCATCCCTGCGGATCGGATCTCCTCTTTCCATATCTCCTCCAATTTATGAGGCAGACGCTCCTCCGCCTTTTTGCCCTCGGATCGGGCCGCATGCACCGCTTCGTACCCGGGCCAGTCCGGCTCCTCCATCACCTCCCGGAGCCTCCGAAGACTCTGCACCAGAGCCGCCTGTTCCTCCGCATTCAGCCGTCCTACGGTTGCGAGCCAGAACCGCTCGGATTCTCCCTTTGTCTGCTCGAACAGTTCCACGCTTTTTGGGGTAAGCTGCACCTTGACCATCCTGCGATCCGGAGCCTCCCGATTTCGACGGACCCATCCGTCCCGCTCCAACCGGTCCACGATCCCCGACACTGTACTACAGGCCAATCCCAAATGTTCGCTCAATTCTCCGATACCGAGTCCTCCGTCCCCGCTATGCCACCGCAAATGCTGAAGGGTTTTGTGCTGAGTTACGGTGAGGCGATGCGGAAGAAGCTGTTGAAGAAGCCGCGCACGGATCGCTTTCCGGGCGGCCGTCATCACCTCCATAATCTCGTGCGCATAGTCGGCGTAGGTTGGCATGGGGGGGCACCTTTCGTGAAAGACGGCTTGGGCGGGATCGTCGGGTCTCTTTCGTAGTTATTCTGACAAAGAGTAGCGCGTTCCAATGTCTCGATGATTTTGGAACGTTTCCTCTCTTTCGATCTATCGGTTTGTATTTAGTATAGAATATAAAATAATATCGTATGCGAAATAGTTACATCCTAAGATACGCCTTTCGCGCACAGAAGTCAAGAAAAAAATGAGAAAAATTTTTCAAAAAAGCCCGGGAGGATAAATGGCAGAAAAACTGCTTGACAGATAGCTGTCAAAATGAGTATATTCAATAATCACACCGCACTCGGTATTGGTCTTTTTTTAGCGCGAGGGAACTCTTATGAGACGTCCCGCTCTATGGACAGCTACTCTTTTCGCTTCGGGGATATGGGCAAGTTATTTCGTCCACGTCCCCGTTTTATTTCTGTGGATCGCGGCTACGGCCTGTCTGATGGCGGCATGCATCGCTTGGATGCGGCGAAGATCAGAGCACCCCGCCGGGCAGATCCTCTTTGCGCTGATGGTTTTTATGGCCGGGGCATTTCGGTACGCCGGGGTGACGCAGGATTTGCCGGGAAATCATCTCTCCCGATTCCCGGATTTCGGGGAGCGAGTCGCGCTTACCGGCCGGGTAGCGGACGAGCCGGACGTGTTCGCGGAGAAAGTCCGGATCATACTTGAGGCCCGGGAGGTGGCGTGGGAGGGTAACCGGGCGGAGGTCTTCGGACGTGTTTTGGTCACCGTCAAGGAAGGGGCCGACGACATCGGATTTGGCGACCTGGTGACGGTGCGGGGACGTCTTCGCCAGCCGGAGCCGGCGCGGAATCCTGGGGCGTTCGACTATCGCACGTACCTCGAGCGAAGGGGCGTTTCCGCGCTGCTGTCCGTGCGCAAACGGGAATCCATCCAACGACTCGAAAAAGGGGAAGCGCGCGCTTTTTTCTCCGGCGTGGTCCTTCCGATCCGGCGTTCGATCCGGAGCACGGTGGATCGAAATCTCCTCGGAGCGCCCGCCGCACTGCTGAAGGGGTTGCTGCTCGGAGAAAAGCATGCGCTGCCGAAGGAGGTGCGGGCGGCGTTTAATCGCGTGGGCGTATCGCACGTGCTTGCGGTGAGCGGGCTGCACGTGGGGTTGATCGCCGGGATCTTCTTCTTCGTGTTCCGGCTGTTCGGGCTGACACGCCGTCGGGCCACGTGGGTGACCGTCGCCGCGCTGATCGTGTATGTGTTTGTCGTGGATCTGCGCCCCTCGGTGGTGCGGGCTTCCGTAATGGCTGGCCTGATCCTCATCGCCTTCACCATCGAGCGGGACACGGATCTATGGAACGTGCTGGGTGTGGCCGCGCTCATTATTCTGCTGATCGGACCCCAGAGTCTATTCGACGTGGGATTTCAACTCTCTTTCGGAGCGGTGGGTTCCATTGCCCTGCTCTATACCCCCATTACCGGGGCGATTCACCGCGTCTTCGGCAAACCCACGAAGACCTGGATGCAATGGGTCGTTGCCGCCGTATCCGTATCCGCCGCGGCCCAGATCGGGACGGGGCCGTTTGTCGCCCTCTATTTCAATCGGCTTCCCCTGTTGTCCGTGGCGGCCAATCTGATCGTGGTTCCGACCATCGGGATCATCGTAACGCTGGGGTTGCTGGCCTGCGCGTTCGGGTTCTGGCTGGTTCCCTTTGCCACGGCCCTGAACGCGCTGAACTGGGCTTTTTTGTCCGGGCTGATCGGAGTCGTTCAGGCTTTGTCCAAAATTCCCCGTACATCTCTCCCCGTGCCGAGTCCCTCGCCGATGTTTTTCGCGGGCTATTACGGCGCGATCGCGCTGATCCTGTGGAGTCAAAAATTCCCGCCGGTCAGGAAGGTGCTATTATTTCTTGCGCTTTTCGGGATAAATGTCTATATTTGGAAAGACGTTTTTCGGGAGGATCGGCTCGAAGTGGTTTTTCTGGATGTGGGCCAGGGGGATGCCCTTTTTTTGAGATTTCCGAACGGACGGACGATGCTCGTGGACGGCGGACCCCGGACCCGCTATTTCGACGCCGGAAAATACGTGCTCGCGCCGTTCCTGAGACACCAGGGAATCCGAAAAATAGACATTGTTGCGCCCACGCATTCGGACAACGATCACATCGGGGGCCTGGTCTCCATCCTGGAGGAGTTCCCGGTGGCGCACGTCCTGGACAGCGGCCAGTACGCCGACAGTTGGACGGATGACCGCTTCTACGAGTTGGTGGAGGAGAAGGGCATCGCGCGGCACATCGTCTCAGCGGGAGACAGCCTGATTGGATTGGGAGGAGTGGGTGCTTTTGTGCTTCATCCCGCGCCGAAGTTCGTATCTCAGGAGTGCGACGCGCCGATGGGGAGAAACAATACCTCGGTGGTGCTGCGGATTACGTACGGAGGGACCTCCCTCTTGCTTACCGGCGATGCGGAGAGGGAGGCCGAACGTTTTTTTCTGGGCTGGAAAGACCGCCTGCCGACCACGGTGCTGAAGGTGGGGCATCACGGTTCGAGCGGTTCGTCGGGCCGCGCGTTTCTGAATGCGGTGCGGCCGGAGATTGCAATCCTCTCCGTGGGCGCGTGGAACCGGTTCGGACATCCCTCGAAAGAGGTGCTGAAAAAATTGAATGAGGTCGGCGCGAAGATCTACCGCACCGATCGGATGGGAGCAATCACGGTGGAGGTGGGCGAGGGATGGATGAAGGTGAGGACGATGCTGCCCATGGGAAAAGGGAAAGGAGAAAAGTGAAAAAATCAAAATTACCCCGTCTCCATTTTGCATTTTCTGTTGCATCGGGATTTTGTAATCCCGATTGCAGCAACGGTTAGGCCGCTTGCGTTCGGGAAAACAATTTCCCGAACCAACCAAGAGTTCTTTCTCCGCTCGGCCTCTGGCCTCTGACTCCTGACTTCCGGGTGATCCGATGAGACTCATGCTGAAATTCAATCTGTTCATCGCAGCGCTTATTCTGCTGACTTCGGCCACGCTGAGCACCTTTTTTGTTCGGAGCGCTCAACAACGGTTCAGGGCGGCGCTGGAAGACAAAGGCAAGTTGCTGGCGAAACACTTAGCCTACAACAGCGAATACGGTGTACTGACCGAGGATCGTGCCAGGCTGAGCCTTCTGGTCGAAACGGTGATGCGCGAACAGGATGTGGTGCTGACGGTGATCCAGAATGTCGGGGGAGCAATCCTGGCGGAGGCGAAAACGGACTCCGGGCTGACTTTTCATAGGACCGAAACAAAAGAGGCGCTTGAGAAAGAAGATCTGACGGCGTATTCGTATATATCCAAGACCGGAGCGCGCTTCTATTGCGTATCCTGTCCCATTCGCTCTAAGGGGATCAAGCATGTTCGGGAGGAGATGGATCTGCTGTTCGGGAAGACGGTGGAAGAGAAAGCGCCGGGGGACGTCGAGTACCGGCCGGATGATCCCGGGGAGATGATCGGGACGGCCGTTGTGAGCCTTTCTCTGGCCCATTTGAATGCCACGATGGACCACGTGAAACGAACCGCTCTGCTGTTGACGATGGGGGTGTTCGCAGTCGGGATATGCGGAGCCTTCTTCTGGACGAAAATCACGATTCGTCCCATCAAACAACTCCTGAGAGCCACCGAACGGGTTTCCGAAGGCGATCTGACGAGCGTGGTTCAGGTGCGTTCCGGCGACGAAATCGGGGATCTGGCCCGCTCGTTCAATCGAATGACCGAGGATTTGAAGCGATCCAGGGACCAGGTCGTCGAATACAGCGAGACCTTGGAGCAGAAGATTCAGGAGAGAACCGACGCCCTTGAATCCACTCAGGAGAAATTGATCCAGACGGAGCGGTTGAGGGCTTTAGGCGAGATGGCCACCGGGATCGCCCATGATTTCAATAATATCCTCGGAGGCATCCTGGGATGGGTCCAATTGGTTCGCCGTGCGAAGGAGGAAGACGAAATCCGGAAGGGGCTGGACATCATCGAACGTTCGGCCCTCGATGGTGCGGAAACGGTGCGGCGGATTCAGCAATTTACGCGGACCCGCGAGGATAAGTCCCCGGGTTGGGTGGACGTAAACGGGGTCATCCGGGACACCTGCGAGGTAACCCGCCCGAAGTGGAAGGATCAGGCGCAACGCACGGGCGCTACAATCCGGCTGACCATGGATCTGAACGAAGTCCGACCGGTCCGGGGAAGCGCCCCGGAATTGAGGGAGGTGCTCACCAATCTGATCCTCAATGCCGTGGATGCCATGCCCGCAGGCGGGAGTCTCTCGATCAGGACGGAGATGGAACCGAAGAAAAACGAGGTATTGATCTCGGTCTCCGATACGGGGATCGGGATGTCCAGAAAAATTCAGCGGAGGGTCTTCGATCCGTTTTTCACGACCAAAGGAGCGAAGGGCAATGGATTGGGCTTAAGTGTGGTGTATGGGATCGTGAGCCGGCACGGGGGAGACATTTCGGTGAAAAGCAAGCCGGGGGTGGGAACCACGTTCATTCTTCGGCTGCCGGCTCCTTCAGGAGCGCGGGAAAAGAAAGAGGCCGTGGCTTCCATCAAAGCGACGAAGACGATGCGGATTCTCGTCATAGACGATGAGGAGACCATTCGGGAGGCGACCACCGGAATGCTCCAGTCCATGGGCCACTGCGTCTCCGGGGCCTCCGACGGGAAGGAAGGCATCGAACAATTTCGCAGCGGAACGTTCGACATCGTGATCACCGATCTGGGAATGCCAGGCGTGTCCGGATGGGAGGTGACGGAAGCGGTCAATAAGTTGCGTCCTGAGACGTCGGTGCTTTTGATGACCGGATGGGGCGTCGAATTGGATCCGGAGGAAGTTCGGAAAAAAAGCGTGGATGGGATCCTCGTAAAGCCTTTCAAAATACAGGAACTCAGAGAGAAGATCGAATCCGTCATCGCCTCGAACACAATGAATAATAAGTAATGAACAATAAGTGCATCGTATAGGAATTTCCATTTTTATCCTTGATCCTCATAGGCTTATGCAAGCCCGCCTGAAGGGCGCTAAGTGCCCGGACAAAATTATTCCCCAATTAGGAAACCAGGAAGCCAGAAGAAAAACAATTTCTCCGAAATGCACTACAGCCCTCTCCTGGGTTCATGGATTCCTTCATAGAAAACCAATGAAAGTTTATGAATTTAATCTTGTTCATCTACTTACCCTTCCCACCGCCCCAATTCAAGAGGGAGAGGCGGAAGGATAGTATTCATTCCTCATGGCAAAAAAAGGAGCGGAACCTTGGACAGAATAGGCGTGTTGACGAGTGGTGGCGATAGCCCCGGTATGAATGCGGCTATTCGCGCCGTGGTGCGGAGCGGTATCTATCACGGGTTGTCCGTCGTCGGCATCCGGCGTGGATTTGAGGGGATCATCCGCGACGATATGCGCGAAATGAATTTGAGCTCCGTCGGCGGGATCATAGACCGGGGAGGAACGATCCTCGAATCCGCGCGCAGCGAAGCCTTCAGGACGAAGGAGGGGCAGAAGAAGGCCGTCTCCAATTTGAAAAAGCAGGGCATCGAAGGCGTGGTCGTGATCGGCGGAGACGGGTCCTTCCGGGGCGCGCACGAATTGGCCGGTGCGTGGCAAATCCCCACCATCGGCGTCCCGGCCAGCATTGACAACGACATCACGGGCACGGATTTTTCCATCGGCTTCGACACGGCGGCCAATACGGCGCTGGACGCCATTGATCGCATCCGGGATACCGCGGCCTCCCACGAGCGTTTGTTCGTGATCGAGGTGATGGGGCGCCTCTCCGGAGCGATCGCGCTCGAATGCGCCTTAGCCGGAGGGGCGGAGGAGGTGCTCATTCCGGAGACCGTGTCCGATATTCCCGGCATGTGCCGACGCCTCGTGGCCGGTCGAAAACGCGGCAAAACGAGCAGCATCATCATTATCGCCGAGGGAGACGAGACCGGAGGCGCCTTCAAAGTAGCCGAACAGATTTCCGACGCATCCGGCTTCGAAGTGCGCGTCAGCGTCCTGGGGCACCTTCAACGGGGCGGCTCTCCCTCCGCTCTGGATCGCGTGCTGGCCGGCCGTCTGGGGGCCGCCGCGGTGGAACAATTGGTCAAAGGCCAAAGCGACAAAATGGTGGGCGTTGTGGCCAATCAGATCGAAGTGTCGAACCTGGAGTATGCGTGGAAATTCCGCAAGACCGTGGATATGAGCCTGCTGAATCTTTTGGAGGTGCTGGCAAGTTGATTCCTCCCCTCCCCTTCGTCCCGGTGAGTGGTGAGTAGTGATTGGTGAGTGGTCGGCGCTTACCAGTCACTAAACGCCGGAGGATCCAAACGTATGAATATGCCTGCGGTGAAAATCGCCGGTCTAAAGGCAAGTCGCCTGATCGTGGGCGGAAATCCGTTCAGCGGAAATTCGCATCGTTCCCCGGAAATCAGTCGTCAGATGCGGGATTATTATACGACCGCGAAGATCAAGGAGACGCTTCGGGAGTGTGAGCGGTGCGGGATTACAACCATCCAGGCGCGTGGGGACAATCACATTATGCGGGTGCTGAACGAGTATTGGAACGAGGGAGGCGCCCTGAAGTGGATCGCTCAGACGGCTTCGGAGCGGGCGTCGGTGCGGGACAACCTCCGTCAAATCGTCTCGTTCGGCGCGGCG
>MVCQ01000145.1 GCA_002059205.1 Candidatus Latescibacteria bacterium 4484_107 | reverse complement strand
GGCGTGGCCCCCACGAGAAAGCCCGTCTTGAGATCCTGCGACGTGTCCCCTGCAATCGAGGCCGCCACGCAGACAATCGTTCCCACGGTCAGCACAGCCACCTTGCCCATCTCGTCCGTCCATCCCAACAGCACAAAGATCAGACTCGTACCCATCAGCGTCACAATGGTCATCCCGGACGTCGGATTGGAGGACACCCCGACCAGTCCCACGATCCGCGAAGAGACGGTCACAAAGAAGAAGCTGAACACGGCAATGCAGATGGCCCCGATCAAGCGGACGCCGAAGGACTCCACGTTCCCGATGATGTGCGGCACGAGCGCAATCACCAAAACGATCAGCGCGGCGCCGACCAACACATAGAACAGGGGCAGATCGCGCTCCGTCCGAATCCGTTGGACGAACCGCTTGCTCAGCCTGGCGCGCACTTCCTCCACGCCGAGACGAAATGATTCCACCATCGTGGGCACAGAGCGCACCACGGTGATGATCCCGCCGAAGGCCACCGCGCCCGCGCCGATGTAGCGGATATACCGCGTCCAGATCTCGGCCGGCGACATCTGGCCGATGGTCTTCGCCATCTCCGGAAAAAGCGGGGTCGTAAATCCCTCTCCGAAATGCGCGATCAACGGGATCAGCGCCACCCACGACACGAGGCTTCCGGCCACCATCACCGCCGAAATTCGATAGCCCAGGATGTATCCCACGCCCAACAGCGCAGGCGTGGTCTCGATACCCACCACCGCCTTTTTCATGCGGGGGATGGCGAGATAGACCCGCTCGTTCCACAGGTGCAGAAACCCGATGAAGAACTTATACACGGCTCCGATCCCCAGTCCCACGAACACATTCCGGGCACGCGAACCACCTACCTCGCTGGCGACCAACACCTCCGCGCACGCCGTGCCCTCCGGATACGGGAGGCTCCTCTGCTCCTTGACGATCAGATACCGCCGCAGCGGGATCATAAACAGAATGCCCAACAATCCGCCCAACAACGCCAGCGTAGCCATCTCCAAAAGGCTTGGATCCAGCCCCCACAAAAACAACGCGGGAATCGTAAAAATAATCCCCGACGCCAAAGAGGAACTCGCCGACCCCACGGTCTGCGAAAGATTGCTCTCCAAAATCGTGGAACGCCCCAGCACGCCCCTGAGCGCGCGGAATACCGCTACGGTCATCACCGCCACCGGAATAGAGGTGCTCACCGTCAATCCGGCCTTGAGTCCGAGATACGCGTTGGCCGCCCCGAACATCATCCCGAACAAACATCCCAAAACCACCGCCTTGAGCGTGAACTCCGGGAGCGTCTCCGTGGCCGGAATGTAGGGCTGAATCGGCGCTCCCGCCTCCGACCGCACGTTTTCCTTTTCTTTCACTGTTCCTCCACTGCTGAAGGTGTGAGCTGTTCCGAACGTTGCGTGAAACGTGATGCGTGATGCGTGAAACGTGAGGGAGGGATGCGCGGCACAGTCCCGCATCGCAACCTTTTTTACGAATTACGAATAACTTACCACCACCACTCACTAATCATCTACATCTCCTCCGGCGCTCCCATCCCCAACAAATACAGCCCCTTTGCCAACACGGTCCTGACCGAAGCCACCATCAGAATCCGCGCCTTCGTCACCGCTTCATCTTCTCCAAGCACCCGGCAACTATTGTAGAAACGATTCGCCTCGGTGCTCAGGTCAAGCAGAAACCGGGCGATCAGCGAAGGTTCGTAACTTTCCGCGGCGGCCCGGACAGTCGAGGGGAACCGCTCCAACAGGCGCACCACGGCCAACTCCTCCCTGGCTTTCAACAGCGAAAAATTCACGTCCGCGTGCACCGGCTTCCCGTATTTTCGAAGCATGCTGCAAAACCGGGCGTGCGTATATTGCACATAAGGTCCGGTCTCCCCGTCGAAGTTTAAGACCTCGTCCCAGTCGAACGCCACGTCTTTGATGCGCCGGGTGCTCAGATCCGCAAACAGCACCGCGCCGATGCCCACGTCGTGGGCCACTTCCTCCTTGTGTTTCAGATCGGGGTTTTTCTGCTCGATAATCGCCTGCGTTAGCGCCACCGCGCGCTCGAAGACCTCCTCCAAAAAGACGATCTTGCCCTCCCGCGTGGACATCCGGCCCTTCTTGAATCGCATCGTGCCAAAGTTCACATGCGCGCAATTCTCGACCCAATCGCATCCCATCAGTTCCAGCACCTTGAACAACTGCTGAAAGTGCAAATTCTGCTGGGCGCCGACCACGTAGAGCATTTTTGAGAATCCGAACCGCTTGTGGCGATAAAGGGCCGCCGCAATGTCGCGGGTCTGATACAGCGTGGCCCCGTCGCTTTTTCGGATCAGATACGCGGGAAGATCGTGCTCCGCCAAATCCACGATCAGTGCGCCTTCACTCTTCTTAAGCAGCCCTTTTGCTTCCATCGCGGCGATGGTGTCGTCCAGCATCTCATTGTAGAAGCTTTCGCCCCAGTAATGATCGAACCGAATGCCGATCTTTTCATAGATGCGTTTCAGTTCGGTCAGACTCAGATCGCGGAAAAGTCGCCACAACCGGACCGCTTCTTCGTCGCCGTGCTCCAGTTTTACGAACCAGCCACGCGCTTCGTCGGCAAGCGTTGGATTCGTTTCGGCCTCTCGGTGAAATTTTACGTACAAATCCAGCAAATAGTGGATGGGCGCCTGCTTGAGCGCCTCCTCATTCCCCCATCGCTTATACGCCACGATCACCGTGCCGAACTGCGTGCCCCAGTCCCCGAGGTGATTGATCCCCACGCACCGGTATCCCAGCGCCTCGTGGATCCGATAGAGCGCGTGTCCGATGGCCGTGGTCCGCAGATGATGGATGCCGATGGGCTTGGCGATGTTGGGAGAGGAATAATCAATCACCACCGTTTTCCCGGAGCCTTCGTCCGACGTGCCGTAATGCGTGCCCTTCTCGTAAATTTCCTCCAGCACAAACGCGGCCAAACGATCCCGTTTGACCTCAAAATTGAGATACGGCCCCGCATTCCGAACGGTCCGGATCAGACTTCCGGGCTTGCCCTTCCCCGCCAGTTCCGCGGCAATGGCGGCCGGAGATTTGCGCATCGTCTTTGCCAGCACAAAACACGGAAACGCATACTCCCCCATCTCCGGGTTCGGCGGAAGCGCGATCTGCCCCGCAATTTCCTCCCCGGATAGGTCGGTATGCGCCGCGATGTTTTTTACAATCTCCTCGATAAATGGATTCATATTCTCCTTCGTAAGTTCCCGGACAGAATTATTTTCGTATTCCCACCACGAAATACACGAAACACACGAAAGAATCCAACGCACTTCAAAACGTTGACTTGAGGTTTCTTTGCGTTCTTTGCGCCTTTGCGGTGAGCGTGTCCTTTAATTTTGTCCACCAATTTTAGTGAGCAATCCCGCATCAAGACGGTTGGCGGAGTGTTGCTCATTGTTCATTGTTCATTAGCTCTTTTACCCGCTTCGCCATCCGTTCTACAATCGCCTCCACGATCTCCCGTCCCACCTCGGGGGAGGCGTGCTTCCTCGGATCGTCTCCGTGTACGCCCTCCAATGGCTCGTCCGGATCGGCGCTCAATTGTTCCATATCCACCAAGTCCGGCCTCAGATGCATCAGGATGGAGGTCTCCCATTTGGCCGCGTGATCCCCGGTGTATCCCAGGTCCGTCACCACCTCGTATTCCGCAAGCGTCCACACCCGGATTTCCTTTCCCTTTCCGAACTTCTCCCCTACGCCCTTGAGCGCGGCAAGGTGTCTGGATCCATAATGCCCGGTCAGGATCACCACCACCTTGAAGCCCTCCGACTCCAATCCTCTCAGAAGATCGTACGCCATCGCTCGGACTGTGGCCTCCCTGATTTCCAAAGTATGCCGAAATCCCTTTCGCTTCATTGTCCGATTGCCGAAGTACACCGGAGGGAGCACTACCCCGCCGGTTCGGTCCGCAACCCGTTCACAGATCGCGGCCGCTTTGATCGCATCGTTTCCGATGACGAGATGCCGTCCGTGCCATTCCAGTGCGCCCCAGGGGATGTAAGCCACCGGAGCCTGCTCTAACATTTCCTCAATCTGATGTGGCAACAATTCCTCATATTTCATCGTTTTGCTCCCGTGGAAGGAAAGACAGTGAGAAAGTGAGAAAGTCGATTCTCCTTCTATTGGACTGAATCGACCAAGTGTGACGGTGAGATGCTCTGGTGTTCTCGCTTTCTCACCTTCTCATCTTCTCATCTTTTCAGAATATAATCCATGGACCGCGACGTGTTGCAGACCAGCGCCTCGGGATGATGCGTGTAAGGCGGGATCATCTCCGCCGTGGCGTAGGAATTATATCCGATTCTCCGCAGCGCGGCCATCACCTCCGGCCAGTTTACGTCGCCCTCCAACAGATCCACGAATCCGTCCAACGTGCCCACGTTCCGCCGAAAATCCTTGAAATGAACCCGTTTGATCCGTTTGCCCAGAATTTGGATCCAGTGCTCCGGATAGCCCATGGGGATCACGTTGCCCACGTCGAAGTACACGCCCACGTATTCGCTGTCCACCGCATCCACGAAATCGCGCATTTCCAACGGACTCAACAGGAATTTATTCCACACGTTCTCCACACACACCGCCACCTTCAGTTGCTCCGCCACCGGCGCCAACTCTCTGATGGCCGCCAGAGCCCGTTCGTACGCCACGTCGTACGGGATTACCTCGCTTTCCGGGACAAAATCCACCCCGACGGCTCCGGGCACCACGAGGATCGCGTCCACGCCCAGCCAGGCGGCGACTTCCAGCTCCTTTTTGGCGACGTCCAAGGCCTTCTTCCGCGTATCCGCATCGTTGCTCGTCAGCGAGTACGACCAGAACAGCCCGGTAGCGAGGCTGGCCAGTTCGATCTCGATCCGGTCCGCAGTCTCCCTCAGCGCCCGGATTTCCGTCTCCGTCGAATTCAGGGTGATGTCTCCGTCTTCCGCCAACGCCAACTCGATGGCCTCGAAGCCCGCATCCTTGGCCAATTCCATACATCCTTTCGCCGTATCCTTGGCGAACGCCCACTGGTTGATGCTTTTCTTGATCATATCCACTCCTTTCCGCGATGGAAACGCCACCAAAAAAGACGCAAAGATCGCAGAGGAAAGCGAATGGTCGAATGCCTCTGCGTACGCATTGTTGAAGCGTTTTTGCATATTGACATCAGATGCCGCAAGGTTGCGCATCGGGATACCGAAATCCCGATGCAACAGGAAAGCGCCCCACTGCTTGAGTGAAGTCCAATAAATGGGGCTAATCCCCGCGAGACAAGCGTCTCCTATCCCTGTTCGCAGGGGTTCTCAATCGGTGCACGGGAGATTTATTCCCGCTTTTGCTTTTTTCACTTGACTTAACTGCTCCCATTCGCTATCTTTTTGAATAACATCAGACAGGATAGCATTTTCAACCCCAAACAGGCGCCTTTTGCGAGATTATGGAAAATCCTCCGACTCAACAAACGAATTTTTCTCAGATGGAAGAGGACTACGAAGCCTCCGCGTACGCCGTCCCGGATGGCGTGTTCGTGGTGGATCGCGAGGGCCGGATCATCAGCTTCACGGAGGCGGCGGAGCGGATTTTGGGGCGGACTTACGAGGACGTGGTGGGCCGCTTCTGCGAGGACGTATTTGAAGCCGAATGGTGCGAGGCGATCCGGCGGACCGTGGAGACGGAGGAGGTGCTCTCGAACCTCAACGTGGGCATCTCCACGCCGGATGGCGCGCCTATCTCCCTCTGCGGCAGCATTGCTCCCCTAAAAGACGTGAAGGGCCAAACTGTAGGCGCGGTGGTTACGTTTCGGGATGTGGGGGAGATGAAGCGTCTTATGGATACGCTCTGCGAATGGAGCGTTCAGATCGCGCTGGAGCGGGATAAGCTCGATGCCATCCTTAACAGCATTACGGACGGCGTGTTCACCATCGGCGAGGACTGGCGGGTTCTTTCCTTCAATCGCGCGGCGGAGCGGATCACCGGAACTTCGGCGGATCAGGCCATTGGGATGCACTGCCGCGACATTTTCCGAAGCGATGCGTGTCTCGAAGCCTGTCCGCTTAAACGCACCCTCGATACCGGCGAGCCGCTCTACGACGTGGAGATCGGGATCGTCGCCGGGGACGGGACAAAAATTCCCGTGAGCGTAAGCACCGCGTTGCTCTATAACGTGGATGGCGCGGTGATCGGAGGCGTGGCGACCTTCCGGGATCTTTCCAGAGTCAAGGAGTTGGCGAAGGCGCTGGAGGGGCGATACAGCTTCCATAATTTGATCGGCAAAAGCAAGCCGATGCAGGAGTTATACGACCTGTTGGAAAACGTGGCGGAGAGCGATTCCACGGTGCTGATTCAGGGCGAAAGCGGCACAGGCAAGGAATTGGTGGCGCGCGCGATTCATTACAATGGCCCCCGCAAGGATCATCCTTTTTTGGGCGTGAACTGCGCCGCGCTCCCGGAGCCACTTTTGGAGAGCGAATTGTTCGGGCACGAAAAAGGGGCTTTTACCGGCGCGATTCGACAAAAGCCCGGACGATTCGAGCGGGCCGACGGGGGCACGCTGTTTCTCGACGAAGTGGCGGAGATGAGTCCGGTGCTTCAGGCCAAACTGCTTCGGGTGCTGGATCAGCGGTCCTTCGAGCGCGTCGGAGGCACGGAAACCATCCGCACGGATGTTCGGATTATCGCGGCCACCAATCGCAATCTCATGCAAGCGGTGGAGAATGGAACTTTCCGACAGGATTTGTTTTACCGGCTCAATGTGGTCTCCATCGTGCTGCCGCCACTCTCTGAAAGGCGTGAGGATATTCTGCTTCTCGTGGATCACTTCATCCGTACGTTCAATGCGAAGACGGACAAGGCCATCCGGGGAGTTTCACGGGAGGCGATGCGGGCACTGATGGACTATGCCTGGCCGGGCAATGTCCGGGAGTTGGAGAACGCCATCGAGCATGCGTTCGTGCAGTGCGCGGGCGGAATGCTTTCCGTCGAGCATTTGCCCCGGAATCTTCGGCCCGAACACGCGATGGTGGATGCGGTATTGGATCGCAAGGATCCGCTTTTACAAAACGAGAAAGCGCTTCTCCAGCGTGTGCTTCAGAATGTGGAGGGACACCGGGGAAAAGCCGCCGAGACGTTGGGGATCAGCCGTCCCACGCTCTGGCGGAAGATGAAAAAGCATGGGTTGTTGTAGCAACGGCTTTTGCACCGCGGAGTCACAAAGTGTGCAGAGAAAAGCAGGAAAATACGCGGAGCAAGTTGTTTCATAATTGCAATAATAAGTTTCATGTATGTAACAAGTCCTTCTCCTTTCGACCAGAGCAGGTTACGCCTTCCATCGCGGCGCATGTTTTCAATTATGAAACATGCGCCGTTTTTTCTAAGGTACTTGCGGGTTAAAAAATTCTATCCCTATTATACTGTGTCTCATAGGATTGCGGTAGAAATGACAGGAAAGGATTTTTTTGGCACCGAAATTGCATCTGTAGAAAGCGGACGCAGAAAATCCAAAGGAGCGTTCCACGATGCCGATGCACGAATATGAGGGTGAAGTGTGCAGAACGATGACGGAGGTTTTGAAAAGACGAGGCGTACATCGGGAGGTTCCGAAGTGCGGACATTGCGGCAGTGAGGAGGTGGAGAAAAATACTGTCCTCGTTTGCGGCAATGACGGCCGGAAGCGGAGGCGTAGGTACGGCAACTTACTGTGGGTTGAGCAGTCCGTGCAGTGGTCCGAAGGGGCGCTGCGGATGGTAGTCTGTATCCGAAGGGTTTTTATGGCAGGGCGGTATCCGTGACAGATAGGTACGATGACAAACTCTTAGACCATTTTTCGCATCCCCGCAACGTGGGCCAGATCGAGGACGCGGACGGCGTCGGGCAAATCGGCGATTCGAGGTGCGGGGATATGGTGAAGGTGTGGATCAAGGTGGGGGACGATCGGATCACAGATGTCAAATTTCGGGCGTTCGGATGTCCGGCGGCGATTGCCACGTCCAGCGCGATGACGGAGTTGGCTGTGGGCAAGTCTTTGGACGAGGCCGCGGAGATCACGGATGACGTCGTAGCGCAGGCAGTGGGAGGTCTTTCGCCGGATAAGGCACACTGTTCCAACCTGGGTGCGGCTGCGCTGTATGAAGCGATTATGAATTATGTGGTTAGAAGTGTGGAGAGGGGGCGTGTTGGGTGCATCGCGAGTGAAGCGTAAAAACCTAAAACGTGAGCCGTAAGACGCACCACGAAAGGCGTGAGGCCGTTTCGGGATTTTCTCTGCGTTCTCTCGGTGCATTTCCGAATATTTGAAACGAAAATTCAAAGTGAAAAGATAGACACGTTTTGAACAGAAGGAGGTGAAACGATATGCCAAGAGGAGATGGAAGCGGACCGGCTGGAATGGGACCGATGACCGGAAGGGGTGCCGGGTACTGCGCCGGATATCCCGTGCCGGGATTTATGAATTCCGCGGTTCCCCGGATGGGGATGGGTTGGGGTTTCAGAAGAGGCTGGGGAGCTGCTGGATACGCGCCTTACGGGGCGGCAGCGCCGATAGCGCCTCCCGCCTTCTCTCCGGGAGTTCAGCCCGGCTTTAGGTATGGGATGACCGAGGAGCAGGAGGTGGTGGTGCTGAAAAACCAGGCCCAGATGCTGGGTCAGCAGCTTGAGCAGATCAACAAGCGGCTCGAAGAGTTGGAAAAAGTTGAGGAGTAATGGTGAAACCACAGGGATGCGGAGGACGTAAAAGGTAAAACATCTGAGTGGTGAGCGGTGAGTATGGGTTTTACCAATTACCATTCTCCGCGTCTCTGTGGTTTATTTCCAGAAGTCTAAAATGAAAATACCAACGTGAAGAGATAGGGCCGTTTTGGACAAAAGGAGGTGAAACGTTATGCCACTAGGAAATGGAACCGGGCCTATGGGAATGGGGCCGATGACCGGAAGGGGGGCCGGATACTGTGCGGGCTATCCTGTGCCGGGCTATATGAATCCT
>MVCQ01000144.1 GCA_002059205.1 Candidatus Latescibacteria bacterium 4484_107 | reverse complement strand
AGCGTTTTACAAACATCAGGTCGTTTTTCATCAGATAGGCAAACCATCCCGCGTACGAATCCATCCCCAATTTCGGAGAAGCCGGCGTTCCGATAATCTCCAGATATCCCTCGCGAACCCGGATGTTCGGATCGTTCGGATGGTAGTTCATGACCGGACCCGGCCCGTACATAATATACTTCTTGGGGAAACGACTGTGGGCCGTCAGGGGAATACGACTGTGGGCCGTCAGGGGAATAATACAGATGCCCCCGCCCTGGGCCAGCGTTCGTCCCCAGTGGCACCAGTGTCTGGTTTCGTCGGAATGATTTCGGATGATCTGGGTGCAGGTGAGGCGCGACGAGAGGTCGTCGAGTTGGAATTCCCGGATAAGCTGAACACCGGTGGCTGCGTCTTGGGCGCTGATCAGCCGCGCGGCTCCGGGCCCGATCTCCTCCGCCGTCCACGAACCCAGCCACAGCTCCGGATGCTTGGGGATCACCGTCTCTGGCCCGATGTCCAATCGGCCGCCGCACGGATCGATCACCGATTTTTCGGGGTCGTATTTCCAGCCGTTCTGGTCGGGATCGAGATAGATGACATTCTCGCCTTTCCACGCATATTCCAGCACCCGCCCACCGCCATGCGCGCCGAGGATCACCCGGGACTGTTCGTTCTCCAGCTTGATGCAATCGGGGTATCCGCAGTATTCCACAACGTCTGTACTTGCCATGTCTTCCTCCGTTTTCGCATGATTTGATGCGTTTGGCGGCAGTTACATACCTTACCAGGTAGGAGGCAGAGGAACCTAACCCCCCGGCCCCCTTCCCTGCGAGGGAAGGGGGGGGCTATCCCCCGCACTTGGAGAAAAGGCTTCCTTCTTCATCTGGATTATTCACCAGTCTTGGATGATGCGCTCCGGCTTCAGGCTTTGCTAAAAAATTGAGTAGGGGAAAGTACTCTATTTCCTTCTTTTGAGACCGGAAATCCAACGTGTTTTGCTGCTCAAGAGCAAAGGAGGATTTTGGCCGAATTCATGATTAATCCAGGCAAGATGCGGGAAGATGAAGCTATTTTTTGTCTTCGGAAGGATAGCTCCCCTCCCCGTTTCGGGGAGGGGAGGAGGGAGGGGTTCCGAATACGAAGGAACCCTTCGCGAGGATCGCCTTAACTCCAGAGTCGGTCGTGCGAGTGCTCGGCATCCCACGCCGTGGTTGGCTCGAAGTACCCCGGATCCTTGGGATTCAGATGGGCCCGGATGACCTCCGGGTTTAGATCGAGGCCCAGCCCCGGCGTTTCCGGCACGGACACGGTTCCGTTCTGGATGATGGGATTCGGGAGGCCGGTGACGAGATCGCTCCACCACGGGAGGTCCACTGCGTGGTTCTCTAAGACCAGAAAATTCTCCGTGGCCGCGGCGCAATGGACGCTCGCCATAAAGGAAATCGGCGACCCCGCCATGTGCATCGCCATCGCGATCCCATGCTCCTGCGCCCGGTCTCCGATCTTCTTGGTCTCCAATATCCCGCCCGAAGTGGCCAGGTCGGGGTGACATACGGAGATCGCCCGGGCTTCGAACAAGTCCGCAAAGCCCTCGCTGCAGTATATGTCCTCTCCGGTCGCAATCGGCGTTTCGCATGCATGTGAGAGCCGGACATACTGATCCGTGAACTGCCAGGGGATCATATCCTCGAGCCAGGCCAGACTGAATTTATCCAGCGCTCTTGCCAGCCGGATACAGCTCTCCAGCCCGAGATGGCCGAAGTGATCAATCGCCAGCGGAATCTCGTATCCGATGATGTCCCGCACCGTGGCCACGTAATCCGACAGGATGCCGATGCCCTTGTCGGTGATGCGAATGCCGGTGAACGGGTGCATGACGGTGCTGGTTTCCAGCATGCCTTTCGGAAAAGAAAGCGCGTCCGAAATGTTCCGGCAGAGCTGGATGCCCAGGTCCATCTTCAGAAACGTGAATCCCTGATCCATCCGCCGTTTCAACCGGTTCCCCATCTCTTCGGCGTCCGGAACGCTGTCCGTATCGCAATAACAGCGGACGCAATCGCGGAATTTTCCGCCCGCCAATTGATAGGCTGGCACGCCGTACGCCTTGCCCGCCAGGTCCATCAGGGCCATCTCCACGCCGCATACGCCGCCGCCCTGTCGGGCATGATAGCCGAATGGTTTGATCCTGCGGAAGAGCTTGTCCACGTTGCATGGATTTTCGCCCAACAGGCGATTTTTCAGGATCAGCGCGTAGGTCTTGCTCGCGCCGTCCCGCACTTCCCCCAGACCGTAGATCCCCTGATTCGTATCGAGACGGATTATGGGCCATCCGCGGGCCAACGTGGCGATGCGCATGTCCGTAATTTTCAGATCTGACGGACGGGAGTACGGATTCACGTGCGTTTCGACATTCGTTGCAGGACGGGTGCTCATGGTTTTTTTTTCCTCCATTTTTGGTTTTTACTGACAATCGCACCGCAGAGACGCGGAGCACGCAGAGAAAGGAAAAGGTGGGTAAAGGGAAAGACTTCTACCTCAACCTGCTTTTCACGTTTTACTTCTCTCCCATCATCTTCTGTATTCTCATAATATGCTGCGCGAGTTCCCATCGCCATTGATAGAAGGTATCGGGCTGGACTTTCCGAAGCGTCTGACGATAGTCTGGATCGAGCTTTTCCATCATTTTCGCCAGAACGTGTTCCGCGCTCCGGGCCGCATGCAGCAGTGCGGGATTGCGCCGTTTCTGTTTTTTTGCGCGATGGATCAGATCGGTCAGGGTGGTGAGATAGCGCACGTCGTCTATGCCCTCGCGGGCGGCCTCCCACTGGATGGTTGGAATGGGGCCATGTTTGCTCGGGTAGGTGACCAAATGGTGGCGGTGGGTTTTTCCGCTCCAGTCGTCGTACGGATCGCCCCGATCAAAGACGTGCTGATAGGCGTAGGGGAAGATGCCGTCCATCCCGGATTTCCACAGGTAGAATCCGCACAGAAGTCGTTCCAGGAGCGGGTCTTCCTGCATGATCTGCCAGTAATACGTCTCCGTCTTCGCAGCTTTTTTCAGGCTTCCGTCGTTCAATTCCGCCACGTATTTTCTGAATCCGGGTCCCATCGAATAATTCGGCAGATCAATAAGATCGCCCAGGGAATCCGCGTAGGCTTTGGGGATCGCCGTGGTGGTGCGTCCTCCGGCCTCCTGGATCGTTCGGAACAAGGTCCGGCAGCGCGCCAATTTTTCCGGATTGTTCGGCTCATCCACACCATAATAAACGAGCTCCGGATAGCCGCCCTCCCGAACCAGATCGTTTAACTTCCGAACGCCCTGGGCGCTCGCGCCGCCGCTGAGCCATCCGAGATAGGGCACCGGGCCCTCCAATCCGGCTTTGCGCTGGAGGTCCAACACCGCCCGAACGTAGGACGGCGGATCGTAGATGGTCGCGGTACAAAATCCGTGCGCCGCGATGTCCCGCAACTGCGCTTCGTACCGGGCTTCGGTCAGACTCTCCGGGCCGTGACCGGGCGACAGTTTTCCCCGGTAATAGATGATCGTGCGCTTGCCCGGCTTCATCAGACGGATCGGAAGCACCTCGACCTCCAAAGTCAGTTCGGCTTCGGGCTGATCGTCGGCGCGAACGTGGATCGCGGAGCTGTATGTCCCCGGCGCGGCGTCTTCTGGAATCCGGATGGTCAGCCAGAATTGCTTCGACGTGCCTCGCGGCACGTCGGTGATCACGTCCCCGGTCAGTCGCACCTCCGGCTCGTACCCCGTCAATTCCACCCGGTCGTCCTTCAGGAGCAGCTCCGGCACGAACACTTTTTTGTCGCTTTTTCCCGGCCCTCTTCCGGCCTGATACCAGCACCGCACTACGTGGATTTCAATATCCTTTTTGGAAATTCGGGAGGCTTCCATCGTCAGATCGTCCGTTGTCACGGAGACGTTTTTCAAATCTTGCGCGGCTGCCACCATGAAGGTGACCGGCTCGTATTCTCCGAGCGCCGCGAAGATGCGAAGCCGATCCGTGATCTCCTGAGGCCGGGGCTTCGCAGCATACGTCGGGGTTTCCAGGGGAAGTTTGGCGTAGAGCACGTACTGCCGCTCCATCCGATCTTTTTTGAGTTCCTCCGGCGTATATCCGATCAGCACAAATAAGGTCTCCTCCATCTCGGACAGGGACTTCTCGACCGCCCGGACGGACGCATTCAGCATGTCCCACCGCGTCGTAGAGGGTGGAACCGACTTCGCCATCTCCCTTCGAATGTCCTTGATTTTTCGTTGCTGTACAGTGCTTTTTTCGATCAGAGCGCCCACTTCGCGCAGGTTGGTTTTCAGGTGGGTGAGATAGGAAACGATATCGTCGAGCTTCCCATCCAGCGCGGTCAGTCTCGGCTTCAGGAAGGTGGGTTTCAGGGGATAGGCCGGGGATCGGTAGCGCACCTTCCTCGACCGCGCCTCCAACACGGTCAGACAGATTAGGTTGCCCGCGGGCATCCCGACTGAATAGGGCTGGACGAGACGCTCGTTCCGTTTTCCGGATGGAAACTCGCGCAAATGGGTGCGCGGCTGGCCGCCTCCTCCGAAAATCTGCGTCCCAACGGTGAAGGGTTTTTTGGATCGCCCACGGTGGATAATCGCCTCCAGGACGCCGCTGCCCCAGAGATCTCCGTATCGATCTCCCAATGCGATGATCTGCGCCCACGGCGATTTTTTTTCAAAAAGAAGGTCTCCGAAAAGCTCCGTATTATGGAAACTCCCATACGTGCACGCCCATCCGCTCAACTCCGGCCCGGGCTGTCGGACGCGGTTTATATTGAATCGCCATCGCTCCCCGATCTTCGGCGGTCCTCCGAGGTCCGAAAACGGGACGGCGATCTCCACCTGCCACGCGCCGCCGTTTCGGGAGACGGCCGCTTCCCAATGTCCGTCCCAATTTTCCGGGCGGGATTTTTCTCGTTCGTCATACATCGTTCCCAAGGCGTTCACGATCAGATGCACTTTCTCCGATTTCTTTTCCTGGCGAACGATGAACACTTCTACTTCATCGTCGTTCCAGATGCCGTTTCCATCCCGCCCGGTGACCCGAGCCTCCACCGTATCCTTCTCCGAGTCCCGGCAGTCGGCTCCGATGTAAAGCATCTCCGCATCGTAGCGCACGTATCCCGTCGTGAGCTGCTCGGCGATCCCACGTCCGTTCAGGGTGATGAACGGCCCCATGGACGGGGCTTCCTCCCAGGCCGAATCGTCTAATTTCCCGTCCAGGATCGGCGGCGTTCCCGTGGGAAGGCAGGGCAAGATCGGGCGCTCGGGCATCGGACGGAAGCTCGTCTCGCTGTGCGCTTCGCCGAAGAAAAGGCATAGTAGTAAGATGAGTATGCTGAAGAGGGGTTTCATTTTTTTTCTCCATCCGGCCTAAGTAGAACGGAATTCCGTTATTTCGAAGGGAGTCAGGAGTCAGGAGTCAGGAGTCAGGAGTCAGGAGTCAGGAGTCAGCAGTCAGCAGTCAGCAGTC
>MVCQ01000143.1 GCA_002059205.1 Candidatus Latescibacteria bacterium 4484_107 | reverse complement strand
AAGGCGGACCAAAAGACGATGGGGATGACGTGTCTGTTTGAGGCGCGGGATACCGGAGAACCGCAGCCGTTCGAGCCTCCTTCGTGGGCGTACGATTTTCCGAGCGATGACGATTTGCCGCACCGCTGGCACGGGTATCCGGGGATGGGGTATTGGTGGATCGAGTTGGGCGGGGAGCAGGATTCCATTCACGATACGGAGCGGATCCGGGACGAGCTGCTCAAAATCGTGTTCGGCCTCTGGGATCATCTGAAGAACCACGGGGATCACGGGGCAGAGCATTGGGCGCTGGACTGGATCGAGTTTTTGCCGGGCAAGCGGGAGAGCCGGCGTTACATCGGCGCGCACGTGCTCACGCAGAACGATATCGAGTCGGAGGGGCGTTTTGAGGATATGGCGGCTTACGGAGGCTGGACGATGGACGATCACCATCCCGGCGGTTTCCGGCATAAGGGGAAGCCGACCATTTTTCATCCTGCGCCGTCTCCTTATGGGATTCCATATCGGTGTCTCTATTCTAGGAACATCGCCAATTTGATGTTTGCGGGCCGGTGCATGAGCGCCACCCACATGGCGATGAGCTCGACGAGGGTGATGGGGACGTGCGCGGCGATGGGGCAGGCCGTTGGGACGGCGGCTGCCCTTGCCGTCAAGAATGGGATAACTCCAAGAGAGGTGGGGGAGTGCCACGTAAAAGCGCTTCAGCAGACGTTGCTGAGGGACGATTGCTATCTGCCGTGGGTGAAGCAGGAGTTTTCTCCATTGACCCGACAGGCGGCGTTGCGTGCTTCCTCCGGCGATCCGGAGCCGTTGCGGGATGGAATAAACCGGCCCGTCGGAGAGGACCTCCACGCTTGGGAAGGAAAGGTCGGCGACCGCATTGAGTATGAATTTTCCCATCCTCGGCGGGTCTCAGAGATCAGCTTGATTTTCGATAGCGCGATGTCGCAACTTATTGCCATGAGCCATCACGGGGGCTACGGCCAACTGACTCGGGTGCCTCCTGAAATGGTGCGGGATTTCCGTATCGAGATTCTTACGGGTGTGGGATGGCAACCCTGGCGAACGGTCGAGGGGAACTACCAGCGTCTGGTGCGGGTCGAGTTGGGCCTTGAGGTTATGGGAGTCCGGGCTGTATTTGACGCCACCTGGGGAGCGGATCGGGTCAGGCTCTATGCGTTTTATCTCGATTAGAGCGTGTTTGAAAAGGCGCTAACTCCTTAAATTGAACACTGAAAAACACCGAAAAGAACCCCTTTGAGATATTCGGTTTGATTCGGTGTTGAATCTATCATAATGGCAAAACTTGGGAAAAGATTGGAGTTCGCATGGTACCAGATAAAAAAGGACATTTCGGAATTTACGGAGGACAGTTCGTGCCGGAGACGTTGATGCCGGCATTGGAGGAGTTGGAGCGGGCGTACGCTCAGGCGAAGGAGGATCCCGCGTTTCAGGAGGAACTGAATGGGATTTTGAGAGAATACGTGGGCCGTCCCACGCCGTTGTATTTTGCGCGGCGGTTGACGGAGCGCCTCGGAGGGGCAAAAACTTATTTGAAGCGGGAGGATCTGTGTCATACCGGGGCGCATAAGATCAACAATACGCTGGGGCAGGTGCTTTTGGCTCGGAGGATGGGCAAGCGGCGGATCATTGCGGAGACAGGCGCGGGCCAGCACGGAGTGGCCACGGCTACGGTGGCGGCGATGTTTGGGCTGGAATGTGAGGTTTATATGGGTACGGAGGATATGGAGCGGCAGGCGCTCAACGTGTTTCGGATGCGCTTGATGGGCGCGAAGGTGACGCCGGTGGATGCGGGAAGTCGGACGCTCAAGGATGCGATCAACGAGGCGATGCGGGATTGGGTGACGAACGTGGAGACCACGCACTATTTGTTAGGCTCGGTGTTGGGCCCGCACCCGTATCCGATGATGGTGCGGGATTTTCAGCGGGTGATCGGCCGGGAGGCGAAGGCGCAGATTCTCAAGCACGAGGGCCGGCTGCCGGATCACCTCGTGGCCTGTGTGGGCGGCGGGAGCAATTCGATTGGCCTCTTTTACGAGTTTCTGAGCGATGCGTCGGTGCGGATGACAGGGGTGGAGGCCGGTGGTTTGGGGATCGCGTCGGGGAAGCACGCGGCGCGGTTTCAGACGGGAAGCTTAGGGGTATTTCAGGGGGGAAAGATTTATATTTTGCAGGATGAGGACGGGCAGATCGCATTGACGCATTCGGTGTCCGCGGGGCTGGATTATTCGGGCGTGGGACCGGAGCATTGTCTTTTGAAGGATCAGGGACGAATCGAATACACGTACGTGACGGACGAGGAGGCGTTGGAGGCGTTTCGGCTACTGAGCGAACTGGAGGGGATCATTCCGGCGCTGGAAAGTGCGCACGCTGTGGCCTATATTCAGAAGCTGGCGCCGACGATGGGGAAGGACGAGATCATCATCGTGAATCTTTCCGGCAGAGGGGATAAAGACGTTCAGCAGGCGGCGAAGTTTATGGAAGTAGATATGGCGTAATGTTTGTAAGCCTGTGCGGAACGTAGGCAACCTCCCGCAGGTTGCGGACCTGCGGGAGGTTAAGTGACTTCCGGCCTCTGACTTCCGGCCTCCGAGGGTTCTTATGAATCTAAAAAAAGAATTAGGCTTGCTCGACGTGTTCTGTATCGCCTCCGGGGCCATGCTGAGTTCCGGGTTGTTTGTGTTGCCCGGGCTGGCCTTTGCGAAGACGGGGCCGGCGGTGATCGTGGCGTATTTATTGGCTGCGGTTCTCGTGGTGCCGGCGATGTTTTCCAAGGCGGAGTTGGCAACGGCGATGCCCAAGTCCGGGGGGACGTACTTTTTCATCGAGCGGAGTCTGGGCGGGTACGCCGGAGCGTTGGGAGGGATCGCGAGCTGGTTTTCGCTCAGTTTCAAAAGTGCGTTTGCCCTGATCGGAATCGGAGCGTTTGCGGCGCTGGTCTATCCGGATATTACGGAGATGCAGTTGAAGCTCGTCGCGGTGGGATGCTGTCTCTTCTTTATGATTCTGAATATGGTGAGCGCAAAAGTTGCCGGGAAGGTTCAGGTTGTGCTGGTTTTCGGGTTGTTGATCGTTCTCGCGGGATATATTTTTCTGGGATTCGGGCACATCCGGTTCCAGCGTTACGTTCCTTTTATGCCTTCGGCTTTGGGTTCCGTATTTGCCACGGCGGGGCTGGTATTTATTTCCTACGGGGGATTGACGAAGATCGCCGGGGTCGCTGAGGAGGTAAAAAATCCCAGACGGAATCTGCCGCTGGGGATGTTTGCGGCTTTTATCGTGGTGAGCCTGATTTACGTGGTGGTCATTACGATTACGATCGGGCTGGTGGATCCCGCGCAGCTTGCGGGTTCGCTTACTCCGATCTCTTTGGGGGCAAGCGCGTTTGCGGGAACGTGGGGCAGTGTGATCCTCGCCATTGCCGCGCTGACCGCCTTTATCACGACGAGCAACGCCGGGATTTTGGCGGCCTCCCGTTTTCCGATGGCGATGAGCCGGGATCGGCTACTCCCGGAGTTTTTCGGAAAGATCAACGAACGGTTCGGCACGCCGCACGTTTCCATATTGGTCACGAGTGCGTTTATGATTTCGGTTATTCTGTTTTTGGGGCTCGAGGACTTTGTGAAGACCGCCTCCACGCTCAAGATCGTGTTGTTTCTGTTGGTGAACGTTTCCGTGATCATTATGCGGGAAAGCAAGATTCAGAATTACCGCCCCTCGTTTCGATCTCCTTTGTATCCGTGGATGCAGATTTTCGGGATCGTGGCCTACCTGTTTCTCATCGTGGAGATGGGCGCGGTCCCGCTGTTGGTCACCGGCGGGTTTGCGGTTCTGGGATTTATTTGGTTTCGGTTCTACGCGCGATCCAGGATAGATCGGAAGGCGGCGCTCATCCGCGTTGTCGGACGCGTGACGGCGAAGGAGTTGGCGGGAAGGGGATTGGAGAAGGAACTCAGGGGGATTCTGATGGAGCGGGATAACATTATCGAAGATCGGTTCGATCATTTGATCAAAGAGTGCGCGATTCTGGATCTCGAGGGAAGTATGACGTCGGAGGCGTTTTTTCGCACGGTTTCGGACACGCTTTCGGAGAGCGTAAACGTGGATGCGCACGCGTTGTTTGATCTTTTTATGGAGCGGGAAAAAATGTCCAGTACGGTGGTCCATCCGGGCCTGGCGATTCCCCACGTTATCGTTGAGGGAAGTCACCAGTTCGATATTCTTCTGGCGCGATGCAAAGCGGGCATTGCGTTTTCCGATGATCAACCGCCGGTGCGTACGGTCTTCATTCTGCTGGGATCCAGGGACGAACGCAATTACCACCTTCGGGCGTTGATGGCGATTGCGCAGATCGTGCAGGAGGAGGGGTTTGAGGCGCGTTGGTTGCGGGCCGGAAGTCTGGAGGCGTTGAGGGATGTGATTTTATTGTCGAATCGGAAGCGGGATGGTTAATTGGTGAGTGGTGAGTGGTGATTGGTGACTTCTCCTGCCAGCCACCACTCACCAATCACAACTCACGGGGGGAGCGAGGAAAAGGGGAGGCACTATGAGTCGGATGTCGGAAAAATTTCAAGCGCTAAAAGAGCGGGGAGAGAAGGGGTTTATTGCGTATATTACAGCGGGGGATCCGGACTTGGATACGACTCGGCGGTTGATTGCGGCGTTTGAGGAGGTTGGGGTAGATGGGATCGAGCTTGGGGTGCCGTTTTCGGATCCAATGGCGGACGGGCCGGTAAACCAGCGGGCAGCGCAGCGGGCGTTGCGGCATGGGGTGTCGCTGAGGGATGTGCTGGAGATGGTGGGGGAATTGCGAAAAGAGAGCGCGATGCCGGTGGATTTGTTCACGTATTTCAATCCGGTGTTTCGGTATGGGACGGAGCGGTTTGTGGAGGATGCGAAGTGTTTCGGGGTAGATGGCGCGTTGGTGCTGGATGTGCCTCCGGAGGAGTATGGGGAGGATTTCAAGCGGCGGATGGACGAGGCCGGGCTGGATACGGTATTTTTGTTGGCTCCGACGAGTACGGAGGCGCGGATTCGATTGGTTTCGGAGTGGGCGTCGGGGTTTATCTATTACGTGTCGAGGACCGGGGTGACGGGGGAGCGCAATGCGCTCGCTTCGAGTTTGCGTTCGATGGTGGCCCGGATTCGTGCTTTCACGGAGAAGCCGATCGGGGTGGGATTCGGAATCTCCGATCCCCGACAGGTGCGGGAGGTTGCCCAGTGCGCGGATTCGGTGATCGTGGGGAGCGCCA
>MVCQ01000142.1 GCA_002059205.1 Candidatus Latescibacteria bacterium 4484_107 | reverse complement strand
AGGGCCTGCTCCACCCCGGAAAGCGCGCTGGTCAGAAGCGGTCCGCCGCGGTAGAACGCGTGGCGGTACATCGCCTGCCAGTGGTGGACGACCCGGCGCGGGTCCTGTCCGACGAGATAGGGTTCCAGTTCGGCAACCGCCTGAGCGCACGTGAGCGCCCGTCCCTCTAAGATCGGTTCTCCCAGCCCGATCAATCCTTCATCGGTATGGATCTTGAGAAACAGCGAGCGGGGTTTGACGAGAAACGTTTCCAATTTTGTGATTTTCATCGTGATGGGCCTCCTTTAGGTCTTGAAGTGAAATAAAAACGAGGCGCCACTTCACGCCACTTCGATCCACTTGTCCTCCTTTATTTCGCAGCCTGGGTTTTATACCCCACTCCTTGGGGCGTTCAATGCTTTCACAGCGCGGCAAAGCCGCAAAAAACGCCCAAAAGCAATGGGACACGGATAGCACGGATTTACACGGATCAAACAAGCGGAAATATATAGGAATCCGAACCATTCAATTTATTCTCCCTCTACAAAAATCTTGTCAAGAAAACAAGGTTTCGCGGGATTGTAGTATAGATACCCCGATGCTTGCGGCGGGATAGTTCATTCTCTCCCTGCCGCTTCCCCAAATCTCACATGCCGCGGTTTCGTTTTTTCCACGACTGCTCTTCTATTCCGAAGAGCAGTTCATTGGATCTCCATTTCGTTCCTCGGGACGAAGAGTCTCCGAAAGATAGGGAAATAGTGTCCCATTGTCAAGCATAGAACACATAATCTGCATTATTCATAAATCTTGTCAGCCACTTGCAAAAGCCCGAAAAACGAGGAGACGCAACTCCGCTCGCAACGACAAAACGACTCCATTATTGTCATTACGAGGCACGAAGCGCGGAACAATCTCTTCTGAGGAACGTTTTGCAAGTGGCTCCGGAGGGGAAAAGCATTCTATTTTTTTAGAACGCGCCTTTCAAGGCCTTTTTACACAATTTGCCGCGCGAGGCGGCGTGGAAGCTTATAAAACACTATGCATTATCTTCACACATACGGGCGTGGGCACCTCGGTCACATGCCCTGTTGATACAAGTTCCCCCGTCTGCCGGTCCAGTCGAAATGTGACGATGGTATCCGTATCCTGATTGGCGGCCAACAGGAAAGTTCCGGTCGGGTCAATGGCAAAGTTGCGTGGGTTCTTGCCCTGTGTCGGCTCGTGGCCCACATAGGTGAGTTCGCCCGTGCCTTCGTGGATGGCAAAGATCACAATACTGTCGTGACCGCGATTGGACCCATAGAGAAACTTACCCGAGGGAGCAATGTGCACATCGGCGCAGTAACTGGTGCCTGCAAAATCTTCGGGAAGCGTAGAGACCGTCTGCATCTCCCTGAGTATGCCGTGCGCTTCATCATAGGTAAATGCGATCACGGTGTTGTCGAGTTCATTGATCACGTACGCATATCTGCGACTGGGATGAAAAACGAAGTGGCGCGGCCCAGCCCCGGCCTTGATCTGAACCCAGGGTTCCTCGTTGGGTTTCAGCTTGCCCAGGACCAGATCGAGCCGGTATATCATGATCCTGTCGAGTCCAAGATCCGGTGCAACTGCATGGCGATTGGCAGGATCGGGGATGATGGAGTGCGCGTGAGGCGCTTTGCGCCGTTCAGGCACTAAGTCCGAGGCTTCGTGCTGAATGAAGTCGGTCGCTTCCCCCAATTGTCCGTTATCCTGTATAGGATAGACGGACACACTGCCGCTCCCATAATTCGCCACAAGCACAAATTTTCCCGTATTATCCACACTCACGTGGCAGGGAGACGTTCCGTGCGACGGTCGCTGGTTCAAAAGCGTCAGCGCCCCGGTCTCGGGGGAGATGAAAAAAGCGCTTACCCCGCCACCAGGCTTACCGAAAAACTCCGCCACTTCGTTGACCGCATAGAGATAGCGTCGCCGGGGATCTATGGCCAGGAAGGAAGGACTCTCCACTCCTGTTGCTGTGCCGGTACATTTCAAAGCACCAGAGATTGGATCCAACCGATAGAGGTAGATCCCTTCACTCTCGCCACGCGTGTAGGTTCCGATATAAACGAGCATCTCTTCCTTATTCTGTGCCATGGGTTGTGTCCTCCATGTTTTGTTCGCTTGTCATAACGTGATGAATGAGGCTCTTGGGAAACCGCAAAGTATAGCGGCACGGTTTTCAAAGTCGCTCTCGATTCATCGGGTCCCCGTTATTCAACCGCCACTCCCCTTGCTGTCGTCATGACATCCACCCCCTGTTCTGGCCTTCCATTGCCATTCGTGTCGAACCAGAACACGAGCGTGTACAACCCGGCGGAAAGCTTCCCAAACTCGAATGTCCCGGACTGATCAATCTCAACCGTACGGACAGGATCCCTGAGATAATACGAAGTATGCCATGTCCAGGGCATCTTCGAGCGGTCATAGATCCCCCCGACGATTCGCTCATCCTCCCGCAGTTCCCCTTCTATCGTAATACGTCCCCTAACTTTCCCTTTCTCCACCGAAAGCGACGATGGTTCGAACACGAGAGCGCTGATGTGATCCTTCAAATGACCGGGAACCTTGAGATCCACCTCCGTCGCCTGAGCCGCCGTGACTGTCACCGCTTCTCCACTCAAGAGGGTCCTTCCATCTTTCCCTTCCTTACCATCGTAGTCGTCCGATACCTCTTTCACATAGAGGAACCGGGTCCAGGGAGCCACACGATCGAAGGCAAATCCTCCCGACGAATCGGGCTCTACCCTCCTTCCCCAGAACCTCGACAGGCCGGATGGCGAGATCGCATCACCAATGAGACCGACAATAATCCGTCTCCGGCCGTCGTACCGCACCCTCCCTCTGATCGTCCCCAGGTCCCTGTGGGGATCGAGCGCTTCGGCCGGTGTGCTGTTCGGGTTGACCAGTCCGATGACCTCATTCATGATGATCCGTCCCCGCTCCGGGCCGAACGGGGATCCCTTTCCCTCATAAGTCGCCCCTTCAAATGCCTCCTTCTCCGATGTGATGTAGCCGATATAGTCGTTGGCAATCGTGATGAGCAGAGAATGTCCGTATCCCGCCTCCTGCTCGAACCGCGCTCCAAGCTCAGCGGTCAGTTCTCCCGGAATGATCCCTATTGCCGCATCGTTGATGATCAGAGCGGAGACCGCTGTCCGGCTCTCCTTCCGCCAGCCATTCGCTTTGAGGGGTAGCTCGATCATCTTTGATCTGAATGTCATCCTGACATCCTGTTTCGTCTCAATCCCCTCCATTGTCTCCAAAACCTTTCTCCCCACGGTGGTGACAAAGGCTTCCCGGGGATAGACTTTTTTGCCATCAAGCTCATCAGCGTCAAGACCGGGCTGCTGATCCCCTGCTGCACCGATAACGAAGATCGTAAATAGATCGTGATAATCCTGCTCCCGCTCATACTGTGAAAAGAGTGTCTTCAGTCCGTACGTCATCTCGATCCACTGCCGGGCGTATCCCGGCCATCCCGGTCCGAACTTCCCGATCCGGTCGCCCCCCCACGATGTCGTGAAGATGTTCGGGTGGCTCCCGAAATTGAAGAGTACCCCCCGTGGGTCCCCATTGATATCGTCAATCCGCATCACAGGGAGATGTGTGTTCACCATCCCTCCCACGGCTCGATGCCGGTTCACGGTTATGGATTCCGGCACGATCCCCGTCCCAAAGCCGATCCTCGCCCTGAAGGGTTCCGCAAGCGCTTCGACTACCGCCTCTGTCGCCTGCTGCGCGATCCAGTCCCGCACCTTCTTTCGTCGCGTCCTCGGATAGGAGTGGTTGTGAGTTGCCGCAATGATCATATTCTCCTTCGGAATCCCTGTCGCCGCCTTAATTTTCCCTTTGATCACATCAACCCCGTCAGCTCCAATCCCGATCACATCGCATGCAACAAGGAGGATCTTCAATTCCCCCACCCACAGCACAAGCGCCCGTACCTCGATCTCATGATGGTAAAACTCAAACGTCGGGGTCTGCTTCCCGTAAGACGGCTCAATCGGCCACGGCGGAGCAATGGTCGCCTTTCCGAATCCGACCCTAAGAGGTCCTTCCGCTGTGCGTTCGATCACCTTTCCAGTATCCGCTCCCTTGAAGATCCCTCCGAAAGCAGCTCCACTCGTGGCAAAAACGATAGCAGCGACAAGTATGTGAATTAAAACCATAACCGTTTCTCCTTGTTTGCAAGCAGAATGATTGACTATCACTGCTCAGTTGATATGCTTGTGCCCTGGTATCGGAAAATAACCGGGTTGTATGGTGATGACCAACCGTTCACACGCCTCCAGCTCAACCGATACCCGGAGCTTGCCCTGGGGATTGGCCGAACGGTGATCCATCACGAGCCGCTTGATCGGCCCTGAGAACGATACCCGCATATCGCCGTTCCGAAGCCGCAGGGAGGTATTGCTGATAGTGAACCATGCCTCGCACGATTCGATGACCGTCTCGTTCCGCCCATCGAGTCGGGAAAATCGCTCCTTGACGATGGTGCCATTCACTTGAGTGACCAACCGGTTGATGGAGCTATTTCTCGGACTGGCCTCGAATCGGACCTGAGCACCCGAATACGGCGTCTGGACCACCTCCATCACCCCTCCCCGAATCCGGAAGAGCCGTTCCCTATCTCCCGCCACATAGCGATAGACTCCGTCTTCCTCATGGCTGGAATCATACGTCCATGCCTCCCCGGCCCGATCATCGCTGAACACCGCAAAGCTCGGTTCGCCCTCGATGCCCGGATACACGATTGGCAACGCCGCCTTCTTTGACAGGACCAGGTCCAGAGCGGGAAAAGGCGTCTCTGCAATCCGAAAAAGAGCCTCCGGAGACTCGACCAGGACATAGGAAGCACGACCTGTCAGGACATCCGGCCCCCGGGAGAGCACCACCCTTTCAAAGGGCTCCATATTGGGTTCCTGCTCCGTGATCTCAGCTAAGAACTCAAGAGTAGAGACGTTGCCTCCCGATGCCCTCGAACGCCAATCCTCAGTACTCGTCTCGCCAAATCCACGGGCCGTCACTCGAAGCGGAACCTCCTTGAGGATCAGGCGCATGTACGCCCGCCAGTCGAACGTAGGGATGTAGGACTCGAACCGCTGCCCGCATCGCGCAATCCCTATGCTCGTGGAAAGACTCAAGGAGAAGAAACGCCTTGCCCGCCTGATAGCTCGTGGCCAACACCTGCCCCGCCGGGCTCGTCGCTTCTGCGGATCCCCCCCCGCCGTGGGGCCATCTTTTTCTACCATGCTCTCGATATAGTCAACCACCGCATGGAGGTATGTCCCATAGCCCGATGGACATTCCACTTTTTCATAGAGGGCTATCGCGATCAGCGCAGTGAGATCCTGGTTGATCGTGCCGCAGAAGTACCGCCCGTTCCACCAGTAGTTGATAAACCAGTCTATGTTGCGTTTTACCACATCCACATACCGGTCCGCTTTTCGTGGATCGAGTCCTTTTTCGAATTGTTCTGCTATAGCTATTTTGTCCCTAACGGGACAGAAGCCGGGTTATTCACAAGTTCTGGATGATGCGCTCCGGCTTCAGGCTTTTCATGAAAAATAGCGCTTTGAAACCGAAAATCCAAAAAACTTTGCTGCATAAGAGCATAAGAGGATTTTTGGCGAATTTGTGAATAATGCAGGTTATTTCATATCTTATCCACCGCGGATTAAGCGGATTAGACGGCGTAGTTGAAAGCGGCTTTAGAACTGTTCGTAATCCGTGTAATCTGCCTAATCTGCGGTGTCATTTTAGTTTGGCCACTTACTTAGCACCTCTTCGACCTCGTCCGCGCCTCGAAAGGTATATCCTCGAAATACTTTTTTCTCATCTCCTTCAAGAAGAGAAGGGATGCTTTCATCTCCTCCATGCCGTTCATGCCGTCTTCAATCGAGATCCAGCCATGAAAATTCACCTCTTTGAGGATAGAGAATATTTTATCGTAGTCGTTAAGCCCCTTTCCTGTAATGCCATGAAGCAGTTTTGCAGAATAGCCGATCGTTCCATCCGATTGTTTTAGTTCCTCAAGTATTGTTCCTGGCTCCAAATAACGGTCGCTGGCGTGCATCGTCTTTACGCGATGTTTAACTGCCTGAAGCAGATCAATCGGATCTTCTCCCGCCACGATGCTATTGGATGGATCGAATTGAATCCCAAAATAAGGACCTCCAGAAGCTGTCCTTGTAATGGTTTTCCATCACTAAGGTTACATCATATTCTTCGGCCACAGGAAGGCATGATTGAATGGCCTCGACCACCAGCCTGACCCCTTCGTCTTCAGAAATACCGGGGCGTTTCTGTCCGGACAGCACTCGACAAAATTTTCCTTCCAATTCTGCAGTTACTCGAATGATCTCCTTCTGTTTTTCCACTTCTCTTTGCCACCTGTTCACGTCTTTCAGGGTGAAATCAGGAGAATAACACATCATCGGCATTTGAAATCCATGTTCGGCAATAGAGTTCCTGACTTTCGACAGATATTCTGAATCATAACTTTCGAGAAAGCCGGAATACAGTTCCAGACCATCCGGCTCCAGTTCGGTTGCCATCTCAATCCAATCGAAGAGAGAGATTTTGCCACTGCAAATATCCTCCACATAACATTTCGGAAAGGCGGAAAGTTTCACCATGATTTGTACCTCCGTGAAGTTTGCCCACAGAATTAGAACTCCCACAGAAAGCTCCTTCCCCGCCATTCAGTGGGAGTCCCTTTTCCGTGGGCAAAATCTCCTGAAGAAAAAACTCAATTTATGTCTGTGCGGAGTGTAAATTCATACTTTCTATTTCTTCGCGGGTCACCAATACCAACGGCCGCAGAGTAAATCCCCCGTCAAAAACGATGTTCGTCCCCGTGGCGAAAGAACTTAGATCAGAAGCCAAAAACGCGTACACGGAACCTACGTCATCAGGCGATCCCACACGGCCCAGGGGGATGTTGTCCATAAATGCCTTGCCCATCTTCGGGTCATTGATCACTTTCGACAACGTTCCTTTAGCCCAGGTGGGAGAATGGATCAATCCTGGAGATACCGTATTCACTCTTATTCCGTAAGGGGCAAGTTCTATGGCGGCGGTCTCGGCGAATACCTGGACACCGGTTTTGCTGACCCGATAGGCGGCCTCTTTGTAAGCTGGATTGTATTGAATGGTGGAAGAGGTAAAGAGGATCACGCCTTTTTTTCTTCCGACCATGTGTCTGGCGACTTCCCGGGTACAGAGCATCGCTCCGGTTAGATTGACCGCTATGATCTTATTCCAACATTCCAGCGTAATCTTCGTGATCGGTTCCCACTCGATGATACCCGCGTTGCTCACAAAGACGTCTATACAGCCCAGTCTGTCCATCGTATTTTGAACCATCCTTACCACTTGATCTTCTTCGGATACATCCACCTCCATCGCCAGAACCTCCACGTTCAGCTTCCTCATAGCCTCCTGCGTGGATGCTTCCCCTTGCCTCAGCTTGCTATCGCAATACGCTACGTTGACGCCCTCTCGGGCCAGCGAAAGACAGATCTCTCTGCCAATCCCCCGCTCTCCGCCAGTTACGAGCGCGTTTTTGCCTTTCAGTCCTAAGTCCATTTCTTCGCCTCCTCGTTCGGAAGTTCCCTTCGTCAGGTTTTTACGATGCCTATATCCAGCCACTCACAAAGCAGCTCAAGTTCTTTTAGAACGTTCCCCGGTACCACTACGTAATGATTGGCCAGACATGCTTCAAGAAATGCTCGGCGTTCTCCCGCTAACCTGATTTTGACCCACATTTTTTCATCCCGCCTTGTTTCAATCCATTCTCCCGTGCTCAGATGCACATAGTCACATCCTTTGCCGTATAAGCTCAAAACCGTCACGTCGCCGTTTTCTATGTGTGGACGGCACACGGCGGTGGGGAAGCCTCGTTCTCCGGCCTGGACAGACTCCGAGATAGTCACGGATTTGGGATCATGGGCAAGCGAAGCCGGAGCACCGCAATGCACCAGCGTCAGTATGTTCTCGTTGTCCAGATCATATACGTCGCCTGTGTACGGATTGATTCCGGTCAGATATCGGATAGTATGAGCAGCTATGCAGGTTAAGACGTCCCCTTCACAGGCTATTGTATAGTCATCCTCCACAAACCCCAGGCAGGGATTGAGGCCGATTTCTTCGGGCATGCCGGTCCAGCACTCTATGGCAAAACCATCCAGGCCATGTTTTTTGGCGATGCGTTTCAACGCAAGATGGAGTTTGATTCCCGGCGTGAGTACGGACTCGGCGGCTTCAACTGTAAAGCGGTCGTGGATATTTCTTCGCAGCGATTCAATGGCGTGGACGTCTTCAGAGACGGCACTGATTTCCTGACGTACCTCTTCAAAAGAAATCTTAACGATTTCTATTCCCAGTCTGACTTTGATGCGTGTTTTATCATAGTTCCGGGAGACCAGATTGGGGAAGAGGGAGCCTATGACACCGAACCGGCTCCGACGCAGTCGGGATAGAGCAAAGGCGGCCCGCAGACTTTCTCTGAATTCATTCAGGACGTCCTTGTCGTCATCTGAACCATAGACCAGCCTTACCTTTTCCCTCTTCTCTTTGAGTGCACCCAATGCCAGCGCACTGCTGGGCCAGGCCCACCTCTCCTTAACGACCCGGATGATGCAGGGACAGTCTATAGATTCAGCGGCGCGCTGAATCGCCTGAGCACCCCTGAGCACGGCGATTACAAGAACATCCAATGCGTGGCTTGATAAATCCTCGACAGCAAGCTCGATCTGGCCTGCATTTGCTTTTATCCCTTTGCTGATCGGTTCTACGTCAAAGCCGCGTATTCCTTCTATGTCTACGTCAAAGCCGCGTATTCCTTCTATGAGCGCTTCGCAGTCTCTTTTCTGTTCCTCAACCTCCGCATCTCCGACGGCAATCAGACCGACTTGTGGTTTACGAGTTGGGTTCATGGCGCTTGCCTTTCTAACAATTGATCTTTCCCTGAGAGCCAATAAACACCCCCTTCAAGCACGACCTCCTCAGGGGCATCCGCCACCACGGCGATAAGCTCCAGGTTCCCACCTTCAGCTAAGGACTCGAGTGGATGGGCGAAGGTTATCCAGGAGCCTTTGGTAACAAAGCCCACTTCGGGAGTAGGCTGGAAGACAAACTGTTGTTTGCCACTTCTGGCTAACGGTTCATCCATGGGAAGCAGTATGCCTCTAAAGTGGTAGGATTACCCCCGTCTTCAGCTATCCTGCTCCAGGTAGGAAATTCCAATCCCACAAAAAAATCATCTCCGATGAAGATGGGAACCCCTCTTTCGGACGAGGATTGCCACTCGGAAGTGCAAAATGTCTCCACATCGAGGTCAACGAGCCAGACCTTCTCGCGGCTGATGTTTTTTATGTCAAGCCATTTGCGGAGATAAGGCTCACCGTTTTGGAGCTCGTAGATCACCTGCACCTCTATTCCCTCGCCGGGATGCTTCAACCTTAAAACCATGCGCTGAACCGCGCCGTCTTGTTCCTTTTTCCAATCCACCCATTCAAATTCCGCAGCCCTGATCAATGTGCTTTGAGCCATGATTTGCGCGGTGACGTCACTCCCTTGAATATGTTCTTCTTTTCCCATTCGATGTCCGGCTTCCACCCGCAGGAAATCCTCAGACACCAGATCCCCGGCGGTTTCCTGCAAGGAAATGTCTCCCTGAAAACGGGCCAGCCGGATTCCGAATTCCTCCTTCGTTCTGAGTATGCTTTCGGTAAGATGGTTTTGAATCGTACCGCCGATTAACGCTCCCTCTGCCGCCTCGAAAGTCCGCTCCAGAACGCTATTGCAGAGTGATGGCTTGTTTCCAGTACCCATATTTCGCTATTTCGCTCCTCAGATTGGATGAAGCCGGTTTTGAGTGACCCATCGGGAGGGCGGAGCGACTTCACCCTCCCGAAAGCCTCAAATGGGATAAACCCGTATTTCAGCGAGATACCTCCACAGAAACTATTCCCGGCTCTTCAGAACATCCCACCCTTGCCACTACTCCCCCCGGAGTTTCCAGAAGGGCTGGCTCCACCTCGGTCCCATTGATCCCAACCCGCCGAATCGCCGGCATCGGACCAAGCACCACATCCGCGGCGACCGAAGGTTTAGTCAGCTCCAATGAAATGCTCTTCGCTGTCTTTTCCAATTGATAGGAAACCTCCCCAAACCGTGTCCCGTAGTTCCTCACGCTGAAGCGTTTCCAGTCCGTAGGAACTTTAGGCGCAATCCGCAGGCTCTTTGCATCCGCACTGTGTGAGATCCCGCAGATCAGATCCACCACGAAAAGATAGTAGCTCATGTGGACCAGATTGCCCGGATTGGAGGGAAACCCGAAGCACTTCTCGCTTCCTTCGTGATAGAGCCACGGCACCCGCTCCTTGCATTCGCGGCGCACCCGCTCGTAGCGTTCGGCAGCCGACTTCCCCTCGTCGCTGTCTTCTTCGCTCCTTTTGAAAAAGATGCCCTCCGGCAATACGTATTTCAGATTAGTGGATTCGGCATACTTCAGCAGTTCATTCAGAAAGCCCCAGGCCTCATCGAGCTTTCCCAGGTTCAAGAGGCTGGCAATGGTGCCGAGTTGACTGTAGCTTACCCCGGTAGCGCCGGGAGCCCCTTCAAGCATCCACTGGTTGTTGGGAGCGGTTTTTTTCTCCAAGAGCACGGCGATGGTCTTGCGCATAAATTCCATGAGCCGCTGGTCGTCCACCTCCGGATCCAAAAGGAATGCGCTGGGGCAGGGCATGGAATACACCGAAAGCCGGGCGGGAGGGCCCTTCTCCAAATCCCTGAAATATCCCACTTCGCGATAAAGCTCCTCGAACCCTTTCATCTGCCACTCGAAAATCCGTTCGGTTTCCTCGGCCAACGGGGTCTCGCCCACGAGCTTCAGGGCTTTAGAAATAATCTTCAACCCTGCCATACAGATCCCCTGCGAATAGGGATTGCCGCTCAGTCGCTCGGAACCGCAATGCTCCACCGCTTCGGCTTTGTCCATCAAAAGCCCATTCCAGTGCGTGGACCAGTTGAGCCACTGCACCGCGGCGGCGATTCCCCGGCGGAAGTCGTCGTCAAAAGCATCGGGCCGACGGAGCAAAATTTTCCCCGCCTGAAAAAGATAGAAACCAATCCCATCGTTGGAGACGGAGACCAGCGGGTGGGAGAAGACCTCTTCGCCGCGGAGCGAGTAAGCATCGAACAGAAAGCGGTATTTTTCCAAAAGATACCCAAACGTTTTGGTAACTTCAAGGCCCAAATCATCGAATCCGAACCGGTAAAGATTGCTTCCGGGAAGATTTCTGGGCCAGAACCCGTGATGGTAGCGCATCTCTCCCCGCGGGTCTTCCTCCGGCACCACATTGAAGAAGTGCCGCTCGTGCATGGAGCGCAGATATTCCACATAAACGCCGTTGAAGCGATGATCCGGCGATTGCACCTCCGTGGCAAGGACAAAGCACTCAAAGACTTTGACCACCACGAAGTCTTCGCCTTCGATCAGCACACACAAGGGGAGAAGTCCTTCCTGCTCAGAGATCACCTCGATGGAGAACACGCTTTTTCCTTTGGGAAGACGGCGTTTTTGGTGGCCCTGAATCGCGCCACAGAGGGTGATTTCCACTTCTCCCAACGTCTGCTCCGATTGCACTTCAAAGGAGAGTTTTTTGGATTTACCCTTAAGCAGGTAAACTCCGGGCGATTCCGGATCAGGATTGAGGGTCAGGATCAATGGGGCTGTCCGCCGAATTTTTCCGGCCAGATTTCCAAAACACCAAACTTCCTGACATTCCCATCCGTTGGAGCGAAGCCGTACCCTTTTGCCATCCAGCGCCATCTGCGTGCCCTCGTCCGGAATCAGGGTTGCCTCCGCCTCCTTTAGCCGGACGAGTTTTCCGGCGATCACGGCCTCTCCGTGAACGTAGAGGTCTTCCACCATTTCTTCATCCAAACGGTGCAGCTTGTGGCGAACGATCAGGATGGGCTTATCGTGCAACTGAATGTACCAATGGGTGAGGGCGTTGCCGGTGGTGGCCGTAGATCGGGTGACCTCATCGCGACCGTGGCTTCGGATGAAGTCCAGGCCGGAAAGACGCTGCGCCTCCAGATCCAGCGTCCAGTGCCCGGCGAAGGTGAGATTGCAGACTTCTTGACCTTGATACGAGATTTTTCGCAGCGGCGAAGGATTTTCGCCCTGAGCCACACGATATTCGCATATAGTGCCCTGGTTTTTGCAGGTCACTTCTTCTGTTGTGGTCTTCGG
>MVCQ01000141.1 GCA_002059205.1 Candidatus Latescibacteria bacterium 4484_107 | reverse complement strand
ACCGCTTTTCTGGCCTGCACGGTCCTCAGCGCGTCCGTGGCCTCCTCCAGCGGGAAGCGATGCGTGATCAGGGTTCCGAAGCGTTCGGGATCGGAGAGGATCAGCTCCATCGCCTGCTTCGTATGCCTCGTATGACTCACCCACACGCCCTGAAGCCGCAGATTTTTCAGTTCGATATCCCGATATAGATCCAACTCCACCGTGCCCACCGGCGCACCCACGCCCACGGACAGATACGCGCCGCCCCGCCGCGTCAGCGCGATGCCCTCCCGGACCACCTCCGGATGCCCCACCGCGTCGATCACCAGATCCGCGCCGCGCCCGTCCGTGCGATCCAAAACCTGCTGCCTGCGCTCCTCGATACTCAGTGTCCTCCGATTCAGCACCGTGGTAGCGCCCATCGTCCGACACATCTCCAAGCGCTCCCGCGTGCCGCCGATGACCACGATTTCCGATGCGCCCCGTTCCCGCGCGAACGCCACCGCGAATATCCCAAGCGGTCCCGGGCCCTGAACGACCACCGAGTCCCCCGCCTTCGGAGGGCATAATTCGATGCCGTGCGCCATCGTGGCCCCGGAGCAGGAGGCCGGCACGAGCACCGCCGGATCCACCTCATCAGGAATCGTGAAAATGTCCGTTCCGGCGTCCAATACGATATACTCACTGTAGCAGCCATTGAGAAAGGTGGGCTCGTGGATAGAGCGATGGATGCCGTACACCCAGCGTTCGGGACACAGACCCGGCTGACCGGCCCGCGTGCACCAATAGCATTTCCCGCAGACCACGCCCCGATTCCACAGAATCGCCTGACCGGACTTGAGTGGTTCTCCCTCCACGGACTGCTTCTCGCCCGCCACCTCCACGACTTCCCCAACGCCCTCATGGCCCAGGATCATCGGTCGCGGAGTTCGGGGATCCTTGCCCGTCCACATGTGCACATCCGAACCGCAGATTCCGGCTGCGGTGATGCGCACCAATACCTGGCCCGCTTCCAATTTCGGAACATCCAACTCCCGGGCTGTCAGCGGCTCGTTGAATGCTTCCAATAGCATAGCCCGTGCTTTTTTCGGCATGCGTTTTCTCCCAGTGAAGATGACACCGCGGAGACGCAGAGAATACCGCGATGCGTGAAACGTGAGCCGAAGCAATCACCAACCACCCCAATTTGGGAAGGGCGGAAGGGTATTGCTCATTGTTCATTATTCATTGTTCCTTATTATGGCCCATTCCTCCTGAGCCTTTCGGTAATTTTCCAACGTCCCGATGTCGAGAAGGTATTCCCGGATCCGAAAACCGTACATCCGCCCGATCAGAGGCGGCAGCACATTGTGGCCCAGATCCAGCGGCATCCGGTCGGACAGAAAATCGAACAAACCGGGTTGCGCCACAAAAATCCCCGCATTGGCCAGGTTGCTTTTCGGATGCGACGGCTTTTCCACGAAATCCACGATGCGTGCTTCGGAATCCAATTGCACGATCCCGCATTGACGCGGCACCGACGTCTCAAAAAGCCCCATCGTCACGATCCCGGAATGCGATTGGTGAAAAGCCGCCAGCGCGTTCAGATTCGCGTTCGTGAGATTGTCCGCGTACAGGATGAAAAATGCATCCTCTCCCTTCACGAAATCCCGATTCGCGTAAAGTGTCCCCGCGCTCCCGAGAAGTTCCGGTTCGTATATGACGGAGACCCGAACCCCCTCCACGGATCGAACGTACGCCCTCACCTGATCCGCCAGGTGATGCGTATTGATCAACACCTCCCCGATTCCGTGGCGGCGAAACAGATCGAACCAATACGCCAGCAAAGGCCGGCCACAAATCGGCACCAGGCACTTAGGCGTGGTCTCGGTCAGAGGGCGCAATCGAGTCCCTTCGCCGGCTGCGAGAAGAAAAGCTTTCATACAGTCATTGCCTGAATTTCAAAGATTTCAAAGATTACCAGAACGACATTGCCTAATTTCAAAGAGTTCAAAGATTGCCAAAATTGCCAAAACCGGATCGCTGAACCTTAGAGCATTGCCGAATATTAGGACGATTTTCTGGAAGTTTTGCGCCAATGGACGTTCCTGCTTTTACCATTTGGTACTTGACGATCTTCCCGGCTTCCGTGCATGCCGGAGATCATACCCGGCCTGTTTCAACCAATCCGGTGCACGATTGGACATATCCATCCCCTTTTCTACTTGAGGTTAAAACCCCCATTTACTCCCACGGCGAGGTGGTTGCCTCCCAAGAGCGCAATCTGAAATTGGATTTCGGACAGCAATTGAACACGCGCCCCGAAGTTCAACTTTGTCGTATCGTACTCTAAGGCGAAATCCACCGTCCGGGTGATGGGAATCCCGATCCCTCCAAACGTGCCGATCATCCGGTGTGTGGTCGGAATGGTCTTCCCGCCGTCCACGACGCCGTATCGTCCTCCCATCCAATCCACGCCATGCCCGAGGTGAACGCCCACGCGCACTCGATGAATGGGGATGTGCTTGCTGAAAACGAGGTAGAGTGTGTTAAAGAGCGCAAATCCATATACGTCGCGCGCGCCAATCGCCACGGCAGGAAGCCTTCTCGATTCTCCCAGAACTTTCCACTGAAAGCTGAGCATCCCATCCCGGTAAGGGGGCTTCGGTGCTCCGGCCCGGCTGAGCTTGGGCATGGTCGTCAGCCGCGCACTTAGCTCCAGAGACGGAAGATACCCGACACTCACCCACAACGGGATCATATCGTACGTCTCCGGCTTATCGAGATGCCGGTAGCTTTGGCGGAGGTAGCTTATTCCGATGTTGATGTCCCCGTCATCGAGGACGTCCACCGTTGGGATGGTAATCAACCCACTCGTTCCGGAAAGAGCGATGTCCGCATAGGCCCCGGCGGGAAGCAAAACACCTATTGCCAAGATTGCCAGGATTTCAAAAATTTCAAAGATTGCCATTCGCTTGCTTGACTTTCTGGAAGTGATGATGCTCATTCTCTCATCTCGTTCCCACGCTCTGCATGGGATGCGCAGTGCAAAAAACGAGGGCGCATCCTTGGGAACGCAAATTTGACGCTCTGCCTTGCAACTTAACGAGCAAAGGGACAAAGCCCGCTTCATCGCTCTCCGCCGACTCCCCATATTTTGCGAAGATTCCACCACACGCCCAAGGTGCACGACCACGAATAGGCCCGCTTTCCTCGGACGTGATCCGCGTTTTGCGTCCAGCCCCATTCCGCATCGAACATCCCCCTGAACGCACGAGTGGGTTGAAAGGAAAGATTTCCCCCGGTCGTCCACGTTTTTGCCACCATGCCCGTGGGGAACGGTTCGGAGTAGCCTTCTTCCACGGAAGACACCAGCATCCACGGCGTATCGAACGCTTTCTCCACCGCGCCTTCGCCTTTTCTCAAATAGCCCACCTTCAGCGCCGCCCCGAACCCGGAAGGAAACGTGTGCCGGATCGTGCCCTCCCATCTATCAAAGTCATTTCCCAGCGGGTATCCTATGCACTTCCCCCGGTATAGAAATTTTTCCCACGGGGCCAGTGTATTATACGTCCGGTTGGTGATCCGCACGTATTCGATCCCAAGAGTGGTGGGCGCCCATCCCAAAATATCGGCCAGTTCCGCGCCGAGGATCAGCCCGATCTCGTTGGGCTCCAGATCGCCCGGCGCTTCCCGATCCACCTGGTAGTCATCTATGAGCAACTCCCCGTAGAGTTCCGAGTTCGGGAAAGGGAGCACCCGAACGTCCACGTTTGCAAAAATATTCCCGTCCCCCTCGTTCTCCACCAGCTCAAAATAGTTCGTGAGCGGGTTGAAATAGGACAGGCCGAAAGTTCGCTCCGAATCGGCGAATAAGATGGCCTCGGACAGCCCGATGTGCAACTTCCCGCCCCACAAGTTGAAATCCAATCTTTGGGCGGTTAGAAATCGGTTGACCAGGCGCGTCCAGGGCGTTTCGAAATGCTCTTGGGCATTGAGTTTGTAATCGTCCAGAATGCTGAAAAAGTAAGTGAATTTGGCCCACCGGAGACGATACGAAAACGAGAAAAAGTCCAACGGCTTATGATCGTCGGACAAAAGGAGCGCGCCCGTTCTTCCCGGTCCCCACCGAAGAAAATCCCTTCCGAAGGTCGCCTGGAAATTTTCGAATCGAACGCGGAGATAGGCTTGCTCCATATAGGCGGTGAGGCCCCGCCAATTTTCTCCTTGGTAGGTTGGATCTTCTTTGAGGTAGCGATCCAGCTTGGCTACGTCCACTGCCGCCACATGGTCTGTAAAATAGCCCCCTTCGAGCCGATAGATCCCATAGGCCTTCAAATCCTCGTCCCGGCGTGCAACCCCGTCCTGAGCGAGGGTGGCCCCCATCTGAATTTGAGAGGCCCCCTCTTCGTTTTCCGAAAGCTGCCGGATTTCGTCCTCAAACTCGGCGTTCAGGCGATCCAGAAACACCGCGCAGCCGGGCGTCTCCTCCCCTTGCTCTTTGAGACGGTGCAATTGTTCGGCCACTTCGCCGCGCGTAAACGGCCGGTTGGAGGCAAAGAGATCGCCGAAATGCCCCCGCAACCTGAGTTCATCAATATATGAATACGCCCAATGGTGCGTCGGAAGCGTCTCTTGAAGCCCCGCATACACTGGTTCGGCGTCCGACAGGAGCCAAATCCCAAATCCCAACATCAGGAAAAGGCCGGTTGCGATAAGGGGGGAGGACTTCAGGCGGCTGTTGACCGGCGGCCTCTTCTGCTTCCACTTCGGACGTTCAAGCTTTTCAGCGCGCACGGCTTCCTCCATGTGTTTTAGGAACCTATCCAAAAACCCCAAAGTGTCATTCTGAGCGAAGCGAAGAATCTTGTTTAAGTAACTTAAAAACGGCAAATTGAGATTCTTCGTCACTTCGTTTCTCAGAATGACAAAACCAGGTTTTCGGATAGGCTCTAAGTTAGGTGAACAGAAGCGGCATGGGGTTCAACCTACCAAAATTACCTTGCAAAATATACCACCCTTCCTTTGAAAAGTCAATCTCAAAATCCGCGCGGGGAAATTTGTTCAAAAGAAAAGCCACTTTCCACGTGGAAAGCGGCTTTCTCTTTGAGAATCGGAACGTCACCTGTCCCGAAGTTATTTGTCTTGATGAGAACAACGTATGTCCGTCGTTGGCTGTTGTTGCTTTTTAACGGACTTAGTCTTGCTGAGCGGATAGCGCGACTTTTGTCCACAGCTCGAAAGCTTCTGGTATTGCGCCGCCCGGCCGCATTCCGCCTTTTCCACCGCCTTTTCCACCACCTCTTCCGCCACCCCTTCCGCC
>MVCQ01000140.1 GCA_002059205.1 Candidatus Latescibacteria bacterium 4484_107 | reverse complement strand
CCGCGGGGGGCGGGACGCTCCGCGTGGCAACCGACCGGTTCATGCTCCAAAGCGACGAACTATCCTGGAGTGCGGAGGCCGGGCGTTTTGTGGCTGACGCTCCAAATGCGCGGGTGGTCGTCTCAACGGACGGCGGAAACATATCCGCGACGGTGCAGAATACGGGGACTGTGCCGTTCTCGGTTTCGGAGATCGCGGTGGTTTCATTTCCGCCGGATTGTTTCTCTCCGTCCCTCTCCTGCGCGGATCATCTTCAGTATCTCCATCCCTTGAGCTTCGGGCGTTCCGCGGGTGTGGGATTAGTCGGACAAAAGACGGCCTGGGCGGACGGGGATGACCGCAGCAGTATGGTGACGGTTTTCCATCAGCATCGCACGGGGAACGCGCTTTTGATCGGATCCCTGCCGCCATCGAGCGCGCTTTGCGGTGTGGACGCGCTGCACAGTTCGGGCCATCGGGAGGGCCATTTCGGGTTTTCGCTCATTGCGGACTGCCGGGCGCAGCTTCCTCCGGGGAGTGCGCTCTCCGCCACGTTCCTCGTTCTCGCCGGGAGCGATCCCCTGCGGCTGCTCACCGAGTACGGTGATGCCATCGCCGAACACTGTCCGCCGCGCTGTGGTCCGCCGCTGGTGGGATGGAATTCGTGGGACTATTACGCCGGAGCGGTCCAACGCCGTGATATGGACGAGAATCTCGACGCGGCCACGGAGTTTTTCGGGGATGCCGTCACCCACTGCGTTATAGACGAAGGCTGGGAGTGCCAGTGGGGCGTGTGGGAGGCCAACTGGAAATTTTCGGAGGGACTCGAGGCTTTTTGCCGTCACGTCAAGGATAAGGGGAAAGCGCCCGGTGTGTGGACGGCCCCCTTTCTCGTCAACTCGTACACGCCGCTCTACCGGGATCACCCGGAACTTTTCGCCTGCGATGAGGACGGTTCTCCCAGGGTCACGCCGATGAGCTACGGACCGATGGCGTATCTCGATACCACGCATCCGCGTGTGATCGAACTTCTGGAGGAGACTTTCTCCCGTCTGCGCGCCTGCGGCGTCGAGTATTTCAAGATTGACTTTTTGGTGAATCTGCTCGATTGTGTGCGGTTCCACGATCCCACGGTCCCGCGCGGAGAAATCGTGCGGCGCGGCGTGGAGGCCATTCGCCGGGCCATCGGGGACGAGCCGTATCTGCTGGTCTGCGGCGCGCCGTTCGAGAGCGTCGTCGGGCTGGCGGAGGCCGCGCGGGTGAGCGGAGACATCCACACGTATTGGGGCCATCTCAAGCGGAACGCCCGCACGGTTTCGAGCCGGTTCTGGATGCACGGACGGCTGTGGACGAACGATCCGGATTTCTTTGTGGTGCGCTCCACCGGCACGTCCGATGATCCGATTCTGAATCGGAAGGGGGCGCCGCGTCCCTACGACGAGCGGAACGTCTGGAATGCGGGACGACCGTTCAATTTCGAGGAGGCGAAGACGCACGCGTTGATGCAACTTCTAAGCGGCGGCGACCTCATTCTCGGCGATGCCTTGCGGAAGCTCCGGCCCAACGGGATCGAGCTGATCCGCCGGGTGCTGGATCATCGTTTGTCCGCGCCGGCCGTGCCGATAGACCTTTTTGTACCGGGCGAAGATGTGCCCGCGCGCTGGGTGGCTGTCGTGGGAGATCGGGCGTACGTGGGGATTTTCAATTGGGGAGAGTTCGACCGCACGTTCGATGCGTCTCCGGCGGCTCTGGGGATTGAGGCGTTCGGCGATGCGATGGATTTCTGGACGGACGAACCCGTCTCCGATGAGGCGCTTCGCAATCTAACGCTCCGGTCCAGATCATCGCGGGGCTTGATTTTCAAAGGGAAGACAGCCTCACCGCAAAGGCGCAAAGAACGCGAAGAAAGACCATGAATAAAGAGCAATGAGAAAGGAGCAAGGTCGAATTCCGAATTCCGGAGCACGACTCACCACTCACCGAGGTTCTATAATGGGCAAAAAAAAGAAGGCAAAATTGAGCCGGGCTGAGAAGCGAAGAAAGCGGCGGAAGCAGAAGCACGGGTTGTCGGGCGCGCGTTTTGCGGGGCCGACTGAGGATTTTGCGGCATCCGAATCATTGTCGAACGAGGAGAAATGGAAGGCGCTCGTGTCGGGTATTGCGCGGGGAACGATTCCCCCGGAGGTGGTTTACCACAGGATGCTGGAGGTTGGACCGGGGGAGCAGGAAATGGGCGTGCAATTGCTGCACGGGGCGGGGACACGTGAGACACTGAAGTGGTTAAAGACTTTTGCCTTGGGTAAGGACGGACATGAGGAGGCGCGGATGCTGGCGGCGCGACTTCTGTCGGAATCGGACGTGTTCCCCCAGGGCGAGCCGGTTCGGCTTTGGGTCGGAGGAGCGTGGAAGGACGTTCGGCTCAGAGAGGCTGAAATATCGCCGGAGTTTCATAGTACCTATTCAAGCCGGATCCATCGTATGATCGATCAGGGCACAAACTTTCAGCATGATGGTAAATGGAAGCAGGCCGGCAAAATATGGACGCGGATATTGGAGATCAATCCCGAGGTGAAGGAAGCGTATTACAACTTAGCGACGTGTTGCGAGCAAAGAGGAGGTCGGGACCAGGCCATAGCCTATATGAAGCAGGCGTTGGAGATTGATCCGTTGTACGTATTTCCCCGGTGCGGCTTAGCTCTGTTTGCGTTAAATGAGGATCGAGTGGAGGACGCGCGGGAGTGGATTCGACCGCTTTCGAATGTGACGCAGTTTCATCCGAAAGCGATGCGAACGTATCTATATGTGCAGGGCATGTTGGCGGCGAAGGACAGGGATTTTGAGGCGGCCGAGCGTCACTTTGTGATGGCGCTGGAGCTGGACCCGGAGCACGAGGGCGCAAAGACTCAGATGGAATGGTTGGGGATCATCAAGACTATGGGAAATATCGTCGCGCGGCAGCGGGAGGAACATCAAAAAAAGCGGGAGCGGAAACGCGCAAGGCCCATCGAGGCGAAGGCTCCGTTGGCGGCCTGTCTGCGGCGGTTGACAAAGCATAATCTAATGGCGATGGCCCGGGCACTGCATCTCTCCAAGTTGAGTGGGAAACGAAAGGAAGAACTGGTGGTCTGCCTCGTCGCGTGGATTCCGGAGCGATTGGATGGCATGGTGCGGTCGTTGTCCGACAGGGAGCGGGAGGCGCTGCGGTATGTGTCGGAGGAAGGGGGCATGATTTCGTGGGAGGGATTCTCAAAACGGTTTGGAGATGAGGCGGAAGATTCGCTGGATTGGATTTATCGGGCGTGGGAGAGTAAACCTGGTATGCGTGGGTTGTTGACTGTTGGAAGCGTGGAGGGCGTGCAGACGGTGCTTATTCCGTTTGATCTGCGGGACAACGTGCGGGACGCGTTAGAGGGCCGTGCAAAGAAGAAGGGGATGGATGGGAACGAACCGTGCGAATCATTCCGAAGATCGAAAAAGGGCGCGGAGGAAAAACGAGGAGACGTTTCTGATGCTGATATGGCGGGGCAGACGAGACTCGAACTCGCGACCCTCGGCGTGACAGGCCGATACTCTAACCAAACTGAGCTACTGCCCCGTGCGTCACTTTGAAAAGCTTAAAGATAGCACTTTTTAAGCTTTTTGTCAACCTAAAAATGCGCCTCTGATCGGATTCAGAGGCGCATTTTCTTTTTTGAGCGAGTCGCGCGTCGCCCACCGGCCCTTTTCCGAGAGATGCTGATGACAGGCTGCGCGTCTTGGATACTTCCGTATTTTCTTCTACCGGTTACCACGGAATCTCACGGAAGGACACGGAATCATTAGACCACTGATCCATGCTCAACCCTCAGCGTTCCGTTCTTGGCTGATGGTTGCATGCTTCCTCTTTTCCTTTTTTCCCCTCCGCGTCTTTCCGTGTTTTTCCGTGGGGCGTTTTTTGATTTTTTTGCGCCTTCTCCACCTGCTCCATCAGCTCGAACGCCTGCGCGAGACAGATCGTCAGAAAGAGCTCCCATTCCCGAACGATTTTCCCGGTTTGCTTCATTTGAACGAGGACCTGGATGGCTTGAAGTCCGGCTCTGATTCGGGCGTTCGGACTCGGGTCCGAAGGAGGCTTGGGATCGGGGGGGACTTCCATCCGGGTCTGCTCGATGCGTTTTGCGACGGCTCCGAGAAAAATCGACATTTCCGTCTCCCGCTCTAGGTCGAAGTGCCCGATGGCGTGATCCACGAGCCGAAGCACCTCGGCCTTTGCGTCCGCATCTAACAGGCGCGTGGAGGAGAGTCTTTTGCGGCTTTGCTCCAGGAGTCGGTGAATCCGGTCCGTCCGCTCCAATTCGTCGAGCGAAAGCAGCTTATAAAATCGGTTCTTCGCCCCCAGCGTCCGGCACAGGGCATTTAAGAGTTGGAGACGGATGACCGGCGAACGATAGTTTTCAAGTTGCCCAATGGTGGGCTGGATAATACGGAGGTCTCCCATGCGGCTGAGCGCATCCACGATCGCGGGAAACGTTACCCGGTCGAACGGCCCCGAGAAGGCCTGGAACAGACGCTCCCGAACCTCCGGGCCGCCGATTATGGCCAGGGCCCGGATCGCGCTGATGCGGATGCGCCGGTCGGAATCGTTTAGGGCGTCGAAGAGCGGGTTGATCCCCTGAGGATGGCGGAGCTTTCCGAGGGCTTCGGCGGCCTCCGAGCGAATGTCGGACTCCTCGTCGTGCAACTCCTCGATCAGCGGAGCCACCGCGTCCGTATTTTTCGTCTCGCCCAAGCCCTTCGCGGCTTGGCTGCGCACGTCGGGACTCGGATCGTCCAATGCGGCCACGAGGCGTTCCACGGCCATCGGACTTTTGGATCGCCCCATAGCCCGGGCTGCCTGCGCGCGCTTGGATTCTTTTTCCGTCCGTCCGAACAGATAGACGTTGTATGCGAACGCAAAAGGATTGCCCCGCCGGAGTTGTCCCAACAGATATCCGGGGGAGGATGCCTTCGTATCCGTAATCCTTCTGAGGAGCAGATTCGGGACGATCATCAACACTGCGCTGATCAGGAACATGATCTGCAAATCCCCGATTGCCCACGACGAACCGATGGCGAGGTGCGCAGATTGAAGCCGGCTCACGAGAAACCCGCCGATGGCCGGTCCGAGCGTGCCCACAATGCTGACGTAAAAGGCCCAGCCCGCGAAATACACCTGTTTTTCCTCCTGTTTCGGAAGGAGGCCGAACAGGAGCGCGTTTACCGCAACGGTGAGACCGGCGACGGTGAATCCGTTGATCGATCATCAGCACCTGGAGTACGGGCTTGTTGCCGTACCGGTCAGAGATGCCGCCCCAGAAGCGATAGCCCACGATCTGCATCACGAGCGCGATGTTGTTGAAAATGGCCACGGTGGAATACGGGATGGACAGCGTTTTGAGCATAAAGACGCTGAAGAATGGCATAACCAGCGCCGCGCTGAAGGCCCACGTGGCGTAAAAGATCAGGAACCGTGCAAAATTGGGAGTATGGAACGGGGCGCGCATCATTTGCAGCAAGTCCGGCGTCTTCCGTTTCTCTGCCTGTGCGTGGAACGCGACTCCGCGGAGCATCAGGTACCCTCCGATCCCCATCAGGAATCCGAAGGGAAAGAGCACGGAAAATCCCCGATATCCGGGCACGATATCGAGAAATCGTCCCGCTCCATAGCCTGCGACGATGGACGCTAAGGTTACCACGATCATCCGCTTGCTCAGATAGCGGCCCCGGATGTTCTCCGGAATTATCGTGGCCATCCATCCGCTGAAGATCGGAGAGACCGTGTGTCCCATCAGGGTTCCCACCAGGATCATCGCGATCAGCACGGGCATTCGGAATCCATCGGGCACAAAAAGTGGGATCGTCACCACGGACATCACCATGGTGATCTCTATGAACCCGATGCCGACCATGAAGCGTTTCTTGTTCCGAACGCGATTCGAGAGAAGCAGGGAGAAGGGCTGAATCAGCCCCGCGAGCGCGGAGACGGAGGCAATGCTGGCAATGTGCGCTGCGGTCAATCCCAGCCACAGGGCATACCCAGTAAAGATGGGACCCGTCACCATCGCGATCTGGGAATACGCGCCCCAGAACCCTCCCACATAGAGGAACCGGCGCAGGCCTTTGATGGTCTGTCGTTTGGAGTATTTTGGTTTTTCTTCCAACGGCGCTCCTTTATTTTAACTTCAGGCACAAAGGTTCAAAGGCACAGAGGCACAGAGGCACAAAGGCACAAAGGCGCAGAGGCGCAGAGGCACAGAGGCAAAAAAAATCTCGAAAAAGGATCAGCGCTCTCAGCGGTGCAAGAAAGGGTATAGGGCGGATAGGAAAAAATTAGACGATAAGGTATGAAAGAAAGGAAGGGATGTCAAGCATATAAATACGATCTTTGAAAAAAAAGAGGTTGACCAGACTGGGTCAGAAGCGTATATTTGGCTAACTGCTAACTGCTAACTGCTAACTGCTAACTGCTAACTGCTAACTGCTAACTGCTAACTGCT
>MVCQ01000139.1 GCA_002059205.1 Candidatus Latescibacteria bacterium 4484_107 | reverse complement strand
AAAAAAATTCTTGACAAATCCCCCAAAATGAATTATGTTGATAGCTCTTATACGTGCTTATGATCTTCAATTCGAAACTCGGTACGCCGTACTTGGAAAGCCCGCATCTTTTCGCACGCTTCGCACGACGGAGATTGCCTATGTCAGATTTACAACCCCTGTCCGACGGAACCGAGCTGAGACAGACCGCGTGGGAGTATCGGGTTCTGATCGTAGATGACGATCCTCTTTTTGCGAAGTATCTCAAAAGCCTGTTGGGATCGGATTTCCTACTGGAAAAAATCTCGAATCGCGTACTTCGGGTCGAGCATGCCGGAAGCATGAAAGAAGCACTAAGCAAAATCAAGACGCATTACGACATCGTTTTGCTGGACATAAATATCCCCCTTGAAGAAGGCCTCCCCCCTCAAAGGGCGCATGGTCTGGCGGTCTTGCGGGAGATCAAAAAAGCAAGTTCGGAAACCGAGGTCATTATGATTTCCGGATACGGCCCGGAAGTGGATACCGTCGTCCAGGCGATCAATGAGGGCGCTTTCTACTATCTGGACAAGCCCTTCAGAAACGAGTTGCTCGCTGCGCTGCTGACGAGAGTAATCGAAAAAAAGGAAAGCGAACGAAAAGCCTGGTTGGACGGGTTCACCGGTTTATACAACAAGGCCTTCTTTGAATTTTCCCTTAAAAACGAGGTCGCCAAATTTCCAAAAAACGACGCGCCGGCCCGACGCCGACTGAGTCCGGTCTCCCTGATTCTCCTCGACTTCGACCATCTCAAAGAATATAATGACCAATATGGCCATTTGGAGGGAGATTTTGTCATCAAAGCAATTGCCGCCGTCATCAAGCAGACGACTCGAGGTTCTGACATCGTGGCTCGCAACGGGGGCGATGAATTTGCCGTTTTGTTGGTCGGCGCCGATCACGTGCAAGCACTCAGGAGGGCCGAGCGGATTCGGAAGGCCGTGTATAAATATGGTATGGAATATGCCAGAGTGAAAGATCTTCCGATGACGGTTTCTGTTGGAGTGGCTTCGTACCCCTCTTTTTTAGAATCCGCGGAAGCGCTGTACAAGGCTGCGGACGATGCGCTTTACGCCTCCAAGCGATCCGGAAGAAACACCGTCCATGGCTATGCGGAATCGGGCGAGCTCAAATCTTTTCAGGAACTGCTTGGCTCGGACTCCGGAGAGGTATAGCCCCGCCGCTTTCATAACGATCTCACGTCAGATCGTCCAGCGGGCGTCGCGGATAACGGCGGTTTTGGAATTGGGGAAATCCTGAAAGCCGCACCCTATTTTGAAGAAGCCCCTTGATCCCGCGGAGCAGAGGGTTTTTATTTTCTTGGAAGCGTAGCACGTTTTTAATGAACGTGACAAAACCACAGAAAACCTCCACCACGGAAGAGACCTTGGAGGTCTGTGGAAAATTTTAGTGGTCGGCCCTTTCGGAGAAATCCGCTTATGGAAGAAATGATCCGGTTCGGAGTGTCTATCAGTCCCCATCTGCTGGAAAAGTTCGATGGCATGATCGCGCGGCAGGGCTATACCAATCGGTCGGAGGCGATCCGGGACCTGATTCGGGACCGTCTGGTGCACACGGAATGGGAGTTGGGTGAGAACGAGACGGTGGGGACGATTACCATCGTGTACGACCACGAGGTTCGGGAATTGAGCGAAAAGTTGACTGAACTCCAGCATCAGGACTTGCACTCCATCGTCTCCACTATGCATGTGCATTTGAGCACGCACAATTGTCTCGAGGTTTCCGTAGTCAAAGGCAAGGCCAGCGTGATCCGGCGGATCGCCGAGAAGCTGATCAGCACGAGGGGCGTCAAGCACGGAAAGTTGACGATGACCACGATCGGGGAGGAGTTGGTCTGAGTGCGGCTCTTTTTTTTGTTTTTTGAGTGCTACGAATTTTATATTTTTATGCGTTATGACGGTATAGCTTGCCGGAAGCCAGCATTTCCATTATGCGCGGAGAGGACGCGCATAATTCTTTCAGAAAGAAACATGAATGTGGTTCCTGGGAGCCAAAAATTACCATTTTGGAACTCCTTCCGTTGCAAGGGATTACAAAAGTGTTTCTTGGTAGAGAGTCAGAATCTGCGGAAGGGTGTTCGTCTGAGGAGGTGATGCCGGGAAATCAACGTCATTGGGGGATGTGATTGGGCGGAGAGAAGTTTCACAAGGAGAAGCAGAAAAGTTTATGAAAAATCCCAGGAGGATGCGCCGATGAAAAGGTTGGAATGGTTTATGATGCTGGTAGGAGCGTTGACGTTCATTCTGCCGCGGACAGGTTTCGCGCAGAAGTCCGATAAGGAGGAACTGCCCCTCTATTGGATGGATGAGATTGTGGTGACGGCCACAAGGACGGAGAAGGCGATCAAGGATCTATCGGCTACGGTGAGTGTGATCACACGGGAAGAGATCGAGGCGTCGAATGCCCATTCCTGTATGGATATTTTGAATACGCTGCCCGGTCTTTTTGTCCAGCGCACCGGGGCGTTTGGGAGAGCCGACGTCGAGATCCGGGGAATCGGAGAACAGGGCCGGAAGGTGATGGTGTTGGTGGATGGCCGGCCCGTGAAGATGGGGCTATTCGGGTGCACGGTCACGCATTCGCTCCCACTGAATAATGTAGAGCGGATCGAGGTGGTTCGGGGCCCGGCTTCGGTCCTGTATGGCTCCGATGCCCTGGGCGGGGTGATCAACATCATCACCCGAAAATTGGCCGAAAGCCGGCAGGTGGATTATACCTTCTCCTACGGGAGCTACGACACGTATCAGCACCGGCTCCGCGCCGGGGGGTCGAGCGGGCCGTTGAGCTTTTACGCCACCGCGGACAAGCGGCAGAGCGATGGCCATTTGCCCAATGCGGCTTACGACGGCAGGGATTTCACGGCGCAGGCAGGCTATAAGATCAGCGATCAGATCGAAGCGGTGCTCAGCAGCAAGTATTTTGAGGCGCACAAGGAGGAGCCTCTGCGCGCGACCGATCCCGATACACTCATTTCGGACGTGTGGAACGACTACGAGCGGGGCGCGGTGGATCTGACCTTTACGGGAAAGTGGGCGCGATGGGACGGCTCGCTGAAGCTCTACCGCAATTTCGGGGAACATCAGTTCTCCGACGGCTGGCATTCCAGGGATTTCACCAACGGAGTGATGCTGAACGGCACGGGAAGGCTCTTTGCAGGCAACGAGCTGACCGTGGGTGCAGACTTCCGGCAGCAGGGCGGAGAGCGGCTAAGCAGCCCTCCTGGCGAATGGGATAAGACGGAGGTTGCGGTCTTTTTCCACGATGAGCAGATCCTCCTGAAAAAATGGGTCCTCACCTTCGGCGCACGAGCCAATCACGACGAGTTTGCGGGCAATGAGTTTTGTCCGCAGGTTGGACTGGTTTACCATCCGAGAACGGGAACCACGTTGCGGACATCCGTGAACAAGGGCTTCCGCGCGCCTCAGATCAATGAGTTATATTTGTTTCCGCCCTCCAATACCGATCTTAAATCTGAAGAGGTCTGGAACACCGAGGTGGGCCTCACCCAGCGGATCGTGGAAGGCGTGGATGTGAATCTCGCGGCATACCAAATGAAGGGAAAAAACCTCATCCAGACTGAGAAAAACGCCACGCCGCCGCCGAGGTTTCTGTTCCGAAATACCGGGGAATTCGAGTTCAAGGGAATCGAGGCTGGGGTCCGTGCGCGGATCGGAAACACGGTTTCAGCACGGATGTCTTACACCTACCTGGATCCGGGCGCGAAAACCGCGGGACGGCCGGGGGATAAGGTGGACCTCGGCGTGAGAGCGACGCGGGGCAAACTAACGCTTTCCCTGGACGCGCAATACGTCGCCGACTATTTCGCTGCGGATGATCGGAACGACCCCGTCTCCGATTATCTCGCGAGCGATGTCAAATTGAGCTACGAGATTCTTCCCGCCCTTCAACTCTTCCTCGCAGTGGACAACGTGCTGGATAAAGCTTACGAAATCTATGCCGATCTCCCAGGCGGGGCCGCGGGGCTGTATGCGATGCCCAAAAGGACGTTCACCACGGGGCTGACCTTCCAGCTTTGATACCCTTACAAAAAGGCCCCAAAACGAACCCTGCCACGAAGGATGCGCCCTTGTTTTGCACTGCGCATCCCAAGAGCTCCAAGGAATAGAAGAAACAACCCTCTTAATAACTGAGTAGTTATGTGGTTTTTCCTTAGCGCGCGCTCTTCGTGGCTGCATGTGCCTTTACGAACGAATCAACAAGGATGGAGGAACGAATATGGGCTTGTCGAGTGGGCGCAAGGAATCGCCAGTGGAGCTTCCGGAGGCGCTGAAAGCAGCCAAAGCCTTCCATGGCCACTTGGGGCCGAACGTGACGATTGGGCTTCGGATGGGACGGATCATCGTGGGACGACTGGGAGATACGCCGTTTTCATACCACATCCGGTGCTTTACCGGCAAGACGCCGCCGATCTCGTGCGTGATGGACGGACTTCAGCTTTCGACACCGTGCACCGTCGGAAACGGCGGGATCGAGATTATGGAGTGTGGCGAGGCCCGCGTAGTGGCTTTGGATAAGACAGGACGGACGGTCGAGGTTCGGCTGCGTTCGGAGATCTCGGAGCGCATCGAGAAGGAGTATGATCCGAAGCACGAGGAGACGCTTCCGCTGGCGCTCTGGGAGATGTCGGAGGAATCCCTTTTTGAGGTGAGGGAGGATATGGGCTGACCGGAGACCGGAGACCGGAAAACGTAAAGCATTCCCTTTCAGGTTTCACGTTTTACGTTTTACGTATCACATTTTACCTTTCTCCGCGTTCTCTGCGTCTCCGCGGTGCAGTTTCATCAGGAGTCAAACGATGATAAGAGAACGAACAAAGACCGGATTTCGGGATGCGCATTTTTTGGCTTATACCGCGCTGCTGATCGCCGTCGGCGTGCTGCTCCCGATGATTTTCCACCAGATCGGAATCGCGGGGAAGGTTTTTCTGCCGATGCACTTTCCGGTGATTATAGCGGGATTTTTGCTGGGGCCGCTGAGCGGGGTATTGGTGGGATTTTTTAGTCCGGCGCTGAGCTTTCTGCTGACGGGAATGCCGCCTTTCCCCCTGGTGCTGGCGATGGTTCCGGAATTGATGACATACGGGACCGTGAGCGGATGGCTGCACGGGTGGTCTTTGTGATAGGCGGCCTCGTGACCGGCCTGCCGGGGATCATCGGACAGCTCGTGCTCATTCCGCTTTTGGTACGGGGGATCAAGCGAGCGTGGTAGGAGATTGGAAAAAGTGGTTCTAAAAAAGGCTGTGATCCCGATGGATCGCAGTCTTTCTTTTTGGCGAGACCAACTCAGATGTTCCGAACGAGAATCATCCTGCGTCTCGCTGAAACGAAACGCGTCGGACATGCGCCCCTCACTTCGGAGCCGAAGTCGGGGAAGGCGATGAAACGATCCGGGCGATCTCCGCGATCACCCGATCCGGGGAAATTTCCTCCATACAATAACGTTGAGAAAACCTGCACGCTTTCTCCCCATGCAGGCTGCACGGACTGCACGGCCGGTTCGCCGTGAGAACCACGTCGTGCGTTCCCATGGGCGCAAAGCCCAGCCTCGGATGCGTGGGACCGAAGAGCGCCACCACGGGCGTGTCCACCGCCGTGGCGATGTGCATCGGCCCGCTGTCGTTGCACACAAGCGCCCGGCAGCGCCGGATCACCGCGGTCAATTCGCTCAAATCCAACTCGCCCACGAGGAGGGTGGGCACGTGGCGCATCCGGCTCACGATCTCCTGCACAAAGGGGAGATCCCCTTCGTCTCCCAAAAGCAGACACTTCCTTCCGGTCTCCAGAATTCGGTTGCAAACCTGCGCAAACCCCTTGGCTTCCCAGCGTTTGGCGTCCCACTTCGCACCGGGATGCACCCCGACGGCCTCGTCCTCTTTCCGCACGCCCCACTCTTCGAGTTCCTTTTCCACCTTTGCGAGGAGACCCTCCTCCAGAAAAATCCGGGGACGATCCATTCCCTTCGAAATGCCCAAACGAGCCAGCGGCGCCGCGTACAGATCGAGCACGGTTCGTGTCCGCACCGGAAGCCGTTTAAGATGCACCATTGCCATCCTCGTCAGCCGGTGCTTCCGATAGCGGATGCACCGCGCCGAAAGCAACCCGCCCACGAGCCGGCTTCTCAGGCTGGCGTGCAGGTCTACGCACAGATCGAACCGCATCCCTCGGAGTGCGCTCATTTGTTTATGGAAGGGGACTCCCGACTCCCACTTCAGGACGCCCGAAAGACGGGGGTCGCACTCGAACAACTCCGCATACCGGGATTTGGTGAGCAGATAGATCTCCGCATCCGGGAAGCGCTCGCGGAGCGGGCCGAAAGCGGCTGTGCTTAGCACCACGTCCCCGAGGGAACTGAATCGTATGAGGAGCATTTTCCTCGGCTGCGCCATCTCAGCGTCCCCCGATCTCGCGAAACAGCCGGGCCAGACCAAGGCATGCCTCCCGGAGAGTAGTTCCGTCGCTCCGATAGTGCATATTGAAAAAGGTGCCCTCGTCGCCCGACCCCAGTCCTACCCGCAACCTCGCGCCGCTCAAAGCACACAGATACGCCGAGGCAATCGAGAAGTTCCGATGCAGGTCAATGGCCATGTCGAAGCCTCCGTTTGTTATACGATTTCTCAAGGCCTTCCGGGGCAGCCGGAACCATCCGACGTCGTCCCTGGAAAGCATCAGCATTTCCAGATCGGCCACCGGAAGCGCCCTCGGACGCGCACACAGCACGGTGGTCCTGCGAACCGGCAATGCCTTTATCAAAGCGACGAGTTCTTCCGCCTGCGGGACTTCGTGCTCGGGAAGACATACGAGCAATCCCTCCGCCGATCGAATGGTCTCACGGAGGGATACAGGCTCCCACCTTCGTCCCCACAGGAGTCGAAATCGAGCCCATTGACGACCTATGTATTCTAAGGGTGAGGCCATGTAAAAAAATTCCTTTGCTCATTGGGGGTTGGTGAGTAGTGAGTGGGCGCAAGTCGAAAGCGGTGAGGGGCCCGTTGGGTTCTATCCCGGAGCAGTGAAAAAGGGCTTCCCGTTTTAGCGCGCTTTGGTGTCGGCGAAAATATAAGACAAAAAAGGGATGGAGTCAAGGAGATAAGCGGAAGGGGTTGGGAAAAGGGGGAAATTTAGCCCGGAGCGGAAAAAAGGGTTGACATTCGGGGAGCTTATGCTTACCTTCGGCTTTGCTTTCGTTTCAGGATTTTTTGGGCGGCCATTGGGGAGACTTCCGAAGCGACTCGATGGCAAATGCGGAAAAAATCGAACCTATCATTTGGACGAAAGGAAGAATTTCTTAGATAAGAAGCTCCTTGCATTGGTGAAAACAGGCATCATGATTGCAACGATCAGAATAAACAGAATTTTGAAAATCATAGCTTCCTCCAGGGAACGGATTGGGAGAGGGGAGCATTCCACCGGTTCACACATCGTGCCCCGTCTGTTTTGTCCGGGCGCGTTCGATGGGGATAGACCTTAGGCCTCCGGGGACGAACAAATCCCGGAGGTTTTATCCTATCCGTCCAAACCAAGGTGTTTTTTCACATAGACGCACCTCCCGTCACGTTTGATACAAAAACTTCGTGCGCAAGGTTCCTCTTATTTTTTTTTCGGCTCCGATCCGCTTTTTATTGAGCACAAAATTGGGGATGTTTCCTTTTTCCAGGGGACGATTTCCGGCGGGTTCTGCGAGGGACGAGAGTTGCGTAACCTCTTCGAAAACACGGGTAAACGTGAATACGCACGAACTTCTTCGGCCATCCCCCATCCGCGTTTATCTACGTTCTTCCGAGCCTCATCTTTCAGTGTCCGCCTTTCATCTAATCCGTTTTAGCCAAAGGAGAAAAACGCGATGTCAAATGGTCCAAAAAATCCCGTCGGCGACACCTCATGGTTCGTGCGCGACCGTTTCGGTCTGTTCATCCACTGGGGTATTTACGCGCTCCCTGCGCGCCACGAATGGGTGAAGAGCCAGGAGAAGATCCGCGACGAGGACTATCAGAAATACTTCGACCACTTCTGTCCCGATCTGTATGATCCTCGCGTGTGGGCACAGGAGGCGAAAAACGCGGGCATGAAATATTTCGTGGTCACGTCCAAGCACCACGACGGCTTCTGTTTGTGGGATTCGGCATTGACGGACTATAAGGCCACGAAGACGCCGTGGGGCAAGGACCTGCTCCATCCGATGACGGAGGCCTTTCGCGCGGAGGGACTCAAAGTCGGGTTCTACCACTCGTTGATTGACTGGCATCATCCCGAATTTCCGGTGGACGGTCTGCATCCGATGCGCGACGACGAGGCGTTCCGCGAGGCGCAAAAAAACCGCGACATCCGCAAATACGCCGGGTATCTGCACGGGCAAGCCCGCGAGCTACTCACGCAGTTTGGCAAATTGGATATCATGTGGTTCGATTACTCCTACTCAGATCGGGATTGGGGCTGGGCCAAAGGCAAGGGCAAGGCGGACTGGCAATCGGAGAAGCTGCTAACAATGGTGCGCGACCTCCAGCCGGGCATCATCGTCAACGACCGCCTGGAAATCGGCGGCGACATCAAAACACCGGAGCAGTATCAGCCCAAAAGCGGACTGACGGTGGACGGAAAGCCCGTGGTGTGGGAGGCGTGCCAGACCCTGAGCGGGAGCTGGGGATACCATCGCGATGAATCCTCGTGGAAGTCCACGGAGATGCTCATTCGGATGCTCATCGACACCGTGTCCAAGGACGGAAATCTGCTGCTCAACGTGGGGCCCAACGCGCGCGGCGAGATGGATTCGAGAGCGCTCGAGCGTTTGCGCGGCATGGGCGCATGGATGCGTCTGCACAGCCGCTCGATCTATGGCTGCGGCGCCAGCGATTTCACCCCGCCTCCGGATTGCCGGTTCACGCAGAACGGCAACCGGCTGTATCTGCACCTGTTCGCGTGGCCGTTCAAGCACGTGCACCTCGAGGGTCTGGCGGGGCAGGTCGAATACGCGCAGCTGCTGAACGACGCGTCCGAGGTCAAGACGAGCGTCGTGGATCCCCATCAGCAGGCACAGAACACCACCATGGGCGGTCAGGCGGGCACACTGACGCTCGAACTGCCCATCCTGAAACCTGCGGTGGCGGTCCCGGTGATTGAGCTTTTTCTGAAAGCGTAGGTCGGACATTCCTGTCTGGCTTAGTGCTGTGTCAATCGAGATTTGACGGATAGGAGCTAACCTTCCGCGTGGCGATAAATCGCCCCGCTACTTGGGCAAAACCCAATAAATTGGGCTAACCCCGCGAGACAACCACCTCTTAGCCCTGTTCACAGGGGGTTTCAACCGTAGCGCGGGGAATTTATTCCCGCGCGCGGACAACCAGAAGGAGGAAGCTATGAGCGCCATCCAAGTGACCGTATGGAACGAATACCGCCACGAGAAAAGCAACAAGGAGATCGCGAAGCTCTATCCGGAGGGCATGCACGGGGCCATCGCGAAGCATCTGCGGACACAGCCCGGCATGGAAGTAAGCACGGCCACGCTCGACGAGCCGGAGCACGGATTGACCGATGACGTCCTTGCCGCGACGGATGTGCTGACCTGGTGGGGCCACGCGGCCCACGCCGAGGTGCGGGACGAGATTGTGGAAAAAGTTCGGCAGCGCGTGTGGGAAGGCATGGGATTGATCGTCCTGCATTCGGGACATTTCTCCAAAATTTTCAAGAGGTTGATGGGAACCACGTGCAATCTGAAATGGCGCGAGATCGGGGAGAAAGAGCGGCTGTGGGTGGTGGAGCCGGGGCATCCCGCCATGAAACCTTCCCCATTTACTATCATCCCGACGTGCTGCGGGTGATCACGAACGCCGTGCGCTGGGCGGCTCCCGGCGATGGGCCGGTCCCGGTCTTCGGGAATGCCAAACCATTAGAGCACATCTGAGGTCAGATTGCGCCGAGGAGGGGCGCACGGGAGTACGTGAAACCTGAAACAGGCTACGGATCACACCACACGTAACAAGCAAGTCATTCCTATACGTTCGAAGATTTTGGGGGGCAAATAAACCGCTAAAGCGGTAACTCCGCCTCCCTCTCGGAGTTACCGCTTTAGCGGTTTATAAGGATCTCTCGAAGCAAGGCACAGCAAACAAAGCCTTGCGAACAAGTGCGAACGTATATTTAATTCGAAAAACCGTTTTTTTCAGGGGGTCCCGATGCAATCCC
>MVCQ01000138.1 GCA_002059205.1 Candidatus Latescibacteria bacterium 4484_107 | reverse complement strand
GTGGAAAGCGAAAAGAACGATATTGTGGAACTGATCGGGAAACTCGATCAGGATCTCGTGCCGGTGTTTCTGGTTTCTCCCAAAGACCTGGAGCCGGAGCAAATCACGCAGATAGACGATATCACCTGGAAAGACCGGGAAGGACGCACGTACAAGTATTCCGACGGCAATGACGCGATCCTTTGCACGGACTACGGAGAAACCAAGAAATTCAATTCAGCGGAGGAACTGACGGAACATTTCGAGTCCGTGTACGTGCCGGACGCAGGATTTAGAATAAAAGAGAAAACTTCGCAGGGATATACCTTCGAGTTGGAGGACCGCTCCCAAATGGAATTGGTGCGATTCGTAGTGGATAAGTTGGGAGACGAGCGGTTTATTTTCGCGCGGGGTTTTGAGGAGTTTGGTTTTCCTTTTGAATACACTTTCGGGGAAGACTTTTTTCTCTTCATGGCCTTGCAGCCCGATCTGGCCAGGCTCGGCTTCGATCTGATCACCGAGCTGGAGCTAACCAAGGCACAGCTTTTCATAGACGCGGGGGTGGATGCCATCATGCCGGGCGGCGATTTTTCCGACTCGACCGGTCCGATGATTTCCCCTCAGAACATCCGGGACATTTTTCTGCCCGGGATGAAGCGGCTGAGCGATTATTGTCACAAGGCTGGGGTGCGGGTGATGAGCCATAATTGCGGAAACAACTGGAAGATCATGGATATTTTGATCGAGGCGGGGTATGAGTGCTGGCAGTCCATTGCCTGCAAGACCGCCGATATGGACCTCAAAAGGCTGAAGGAGCAGTATGGCGACCAAATCGCCTTCTGGGGCGGGATCAACATCGAAACATTGGTTTCCGGGACACCGGAGGAAAACAGGGCGGATGTGCGCTATGCCTTAAAACATGCCGCGCCGGGCGGCGGACTTATCCTCGGCACAAGCAACAGTGTTTGCTATGGCAGCCGCTATGAGAATTATATGGCCGCGTTGGAGACGGCGCATAAGTACGGAACGTATCCGATACAGATTTAGTGCTCTTTGTCAGAAGTCTGCTTGGCTTTGGACCTTGTGCAAAACCGAGCTAAAGCTGGCACCGGGAACACTACAAACTCCCTGAAGGGACGGCAACTTCAGCCTCTTCAGAGGCTTTTTGTCTTTGTTAGTGCCGAGTTTACTCCGGCTTTTACGGAGCAACTAAAACTTCTGATAAGAAGCATCTATCCGAATCAAACCGGAGGAGATCACATGGTCAAACGCATTCGTTTGCATATCGAAAATGCCGGCGGGATCAACCGACCGGCCTGGCCGGTTACGCAGGGCATTCCTTTCCCGGATGAAGAACTGAAGCAGGGCGCGCCGGTCCAGGTGGTGGACTCAGAAGATACGGTTTTGCCCACCCAGTTTGCGACGCTCGGCACCTGGAACAAGGACAGGAAGTTTGTCAAATGGCTACTCATTGATTTCCAGGCGGATTTGAAGGCTGATGAATCCCGGACTTTTTTCCTGGAGTACGGCGATGAGATCGAGCAGACTCAGCCGCCTCATCCGGTAACGGTTGAGGAAAACGAGAAAAGTATTCTCATCTCCACAGGCGTTATGGAGGTGACATTTCGGAGATCGGATCCCGATTTTTTTGTGGGATGCCGCGTCAAAGGCAAGCAGGGATGGCAGGACATCTTACAGGGCCATCCCTTTCTTTATATACTGGATCAGCACGGCGTTTTGTACGATTCATGCACGGCAGCCCCCGTTCCTTCCATCACCATCGAGGAAGCCGGACCGATGCGGGCGTGTGTCTGCGTGAAGGGGTACCATGCGACATCCGCCGGCCTCCGATTCTGTCCCTATGTGCTGCGGATGCACGTGGTTGCCGGGAAGAGCGACCTCCGCATTTTCCACACCTTTATCTTCGACCAGGATCCCGAAAAATTCGAGCTGTCCGCCATTGGCATGAAATTCCCGCTCGATCCGGGGAAGGACCTCAGGATGGCCTTTGGCGGCGAAACGCACGTGCATTCGGCGGAAAAATGCGACCACGCCCTGTTCCTGCAGACTTCTGATGTGGAGTATGACGTGGCTGTAGATGGTCGCTCTGTTGGCAGCGGTTCAAAGACGAGTGGCTGGGCAAGCATTCGTGGAAGCAACGGAGCGGCTGTGGTGGCTGTGCGGGACCTCTGGAAAGAGTATCCCAATGGGATTTCGCTGGCGCAGGATGGAATGGATATACAGATTTGGCCGGAGGCAACCGAGGGAAACTTGATATTCCGAACGCCTTTTCAGGAAGAGGCGGTATTCTTTGGGGGCACCCGGGACGAAGCAACCGTGAAGCGGCTTCTCGCGGAGAAGCCGACCGCGCCGCTGAATCTAAAGAGTTTCGACATCCAGAACGAGGAGGCCCTGCTGTGGGTGGAGGAGATGATCGAAAAGTATGCGCCGAACCGGCCGGCCTCTCTCAACGATACGGGCACCTCGGATGGAACCGGAGCGGCAAAGACCACCGAATTTCTGATGCGGTTTTCCACTGAGGCGATTTCGGATGCGGAGTCGGAGGCTTTGGGCGTTTCGGTGCAGGAACCGGTGATCGCTCCGCCCGATCCGGCTTATACCTGTGCCACCCGCGCGGCGAGAGCGTTCTATCCCAAAGGGGATCCGCGTTTCGCGGAGGTGGATCGGGGACTGGATGATATTCTGGAGTTGATGGCCATTGATCCGATAGAACGATGCCGCCTCTATGGGATGATGCGGTATGGCAATATGGTGTGCTCGCACTCAGCGGGCCCCGGCGTATCCTACCGGTTCTATTACGAAAAAGATCCGGCCAAAGCGCTCCGATACGTGGGGCCTTACAACAACGAGGCGAACGATCAGATCTGGTCCGTGTGGGGTAACTTCATCCGCACGGGGGAGCGAAAGCATTTTCTGCTGGCTTCGGCATACAGTCAGAATGTAGCCGATGTGTGCATCTGCCACGCGCATCCGGGCGATCCGGAGGCGGTGGGCTTGATGCACTATCACAATGCGCACCACTGGTCGGGACAGTATAGTCCATCGCATACCCTCACCACCGGCATCATGCTGCACTATTATTTCACCGGAAACCGACGATTGCTCGACGTGGCGTTGAAAGTTGCAGACTGGGCGGTTCGCTGGCAGGAGCCCTGCGGCATCATCGCCAATCGCGATTTCGAGAAGGGCGCGCTCAGCCGGGAATTCACCGGCCCGCTCTGGTGCGTGATGGAGGCGTATCAGGCCACGTGGGAGGAAAAGTATGGGGATCTGGCCCGGCGCAGCCTCAACTGGTTTCTCCACACGCAGTCCAAACCGGGGACGTTTCCGATCAGTGTGTACACGGGTGGGGAACGAGGCGATGAAGCCTGGGTGGAGCCGACCGAGGAACCCGCCGTGCACGCAGGGGCGATGTATACCATTTTCGACGATGGATTGCGGCTTTTCGACAGCGAACTGCTGAGAAAGACGATCATCGCGGAGGCGGATCACATCCTCTGGAACACGCCCACGCACAGCTATTTTACAGCGGAGATGGCCCGGGAGTGGCTGACCAATCGCTCCAAGTTATGGCGGGTTGACGACCGATGGTTCTGGTCGCAATGGGGCGGGCCTTCCGGCTATCTCGGCACGGTGGTTTGCCTCGCGTACGAGATCACGGGCGATCCGATGTACGTGGCCTGGGCGAAGTATCACGTGGAGGTCTATTTCCCGGACCGGGCGGAGCGAATCCGGAATTTCTGTCCGTGCCTCTTTACCTCGATCCAATACGCGAGCTACATCCCGATCCTCACGGCCACCGTGGCGGAGGCCTTGAAGAAAGATCCGGAAGGGGTGCGAAGCGCGGAAGATGAATGGCGGCGGAAGCGCGCCGAATTGGGACGTCCGCTCTATGACGGTCCTGTTCCCGGCATTCCGATTGATCGGGAGCACTTCGATGCGAATACGAATGTGATTGGCGTAGCCCCCGTTGACTTGGGACTCAAGCCCGGGAAACCGCGCCCTGAGCCGAGGAGTATGGGGGTGCTGGCGTGCGAGGACGAAGGAGCGTTGGAGGAATTCCCATGAAAATCGTAGAAGCCTCCGGAGCCCCACGCACCATCGGACGCTGTACCGGAGAAGCCCTGCGCGAGGAAATCCGGGAGCACCTTGCGTTTCCATACATCGTTGACCGCGCCGACTGGGAACAGAGACTGCCCGTGTTCCTCTCCACGCTCCAACGCCATCTGCCCGATGCGGTTGAGGAGATGGAGGGCGCGGCTGAGGGTGCAAATGTCCCGTCGGAAGATATTTTCCGGCTGAATCTGCCGATGGTTCCCGATGCGTTGAACATCACGGAAGGCTGCACCAACATCGCCTTTGCCGACGGGCCGGATGGTCCGATCTGGGGGAAGAACAACGACGGGCTTCCGGGGCAAAGACGGCGTCCCGTATGCGCTCGCCTCGTCCGCCGGAACGATGGCATTCCTCTATTGGTCTTCACATTCTGCGGAATGCTCGCCACTACGGACGGCATGAATGCGGAGGGACTGGCCGTGGGGCATTCCTCCGTGGGAAGCATCTTTCAGCAGAGCGACGAGCACGTGCCCATCCGTCTCTGGGCTTATGAAGGGATGATGCACAGCCGAACCACGGCGGATTTCGTGCGGCACATGACCCGGCTCCCGATGCGTGGGAAAGGCTACAGCATTCTCTGCGTGGATCGGAAGGGCGCCACCTGTTCCATCGAGGCGCCGTGCCCGTTGATGCAGGTGCGGAGACCGGATGCCGGACATCCACACATGCACTGCGTCAATTGCTACCAATTGCCCACCCTGGCGGACGCCGACCGGCGGGACGAGGCGGACAAACGCAACGCACACGCCCGGTGGCGATTGCTCGACCGGAAATTATCGGAGAAAATGGATTTCGGCCTGGAGGATATGAAAAAGCTGCTCCGCCACCACGGCGATCCCGGCATCTGCCGGCATGGGGAGCGGGATGGAGCGTGCACCGAATATTCGATGATCGGGCTGCCGCAGAGCGGGCGGGTGCTTTTTTCGGATGGGAATCCGTGCGAAAGTGAGTTCTCTGAGATAGAGTTAAGCTGAATCATCTTCATTGGGATGCATCTGTGCGAGGAGCCATTTCACAACAAATATCACACAAGGAGGAGACGATGAATGCGGAAAAGGTCGGCTGGGGCGTGATCGGCGCGGGCGGGATCGCGGACCGGAAGACGATTCCAGGATTGTTGGAGGCGAAGAACGCTAAGTTAGTGGCGGTGATGTCTATGCCCAATGAATCCACGGATGAACT